>NZ_JBHXMY010000172.1:5349-10713 GCF_042720195.1 Nocardia sp. NPDC058497
GGGGGCGCATCCCGCGCAGTGTTCGTCGCGCACCCTCACGGTCACGGGGGCGCGCCCAGGGCTCCCCGCGCCCGGGGCCCCGCCCCCACGGGTCTGCTCGATGACGCCCTTGCGCGCGTCGACCAGCAGGATCACCAGCTGCGCGGTGGACGCGCCGGAGACCGTGTTGCGGGTGTACTGCACGTGCCCCGGGGTGTCGGCGAGCACGAAAGAGCGCTTGGGCGTGGCGAAGTAGCGGTACGCCACATCGATGGTGATGCCCTGCTCACGCTCGGCGCGCAGACCGTCGACGAGCAGCGACAGGTCGGGGGTCGACAGACCCTTGTCGACCGAGGCGCGGGTGACGGCGTCGATCTGATCGGCCAGCACGGACTTCGTGTCGTAGAGCAGCCGTCCGACCAGGGTGGACTTGCCGTCGTCGACAGAACCGGCGGTGGCCAGCCTCAATAGGTCGGACATCAGAAATAACCCTCTCGCTTGCGGTCTTCCATGGCGGCTTCCGACACACGGTCGTCGCCGCGAGTAGCACCACGTTCGGTCAGTCGGGACGCGGCGACCTCGGCCAGGATGGCCTCGTTGTCGGCGGCGTCGGAGATGATGGCGCCGGTCGTCGAGCCGTCGCCGACGGTGCGGTAGCGCACCGACCGGGTCTCGAGCACCTCGTTGTCGTTCGGGCCGCCCCACACACCGGGGGTCATCCACATGCCGTCGCGCTGGTACACCGGGCGCTCGTGGGCGTAGTAGATGCTGGCCAGATCGATGTCCTCGCGGGCGATGTAGCGCCAGATGTCGAGCTCGGTCCAGTTGCTCAGCGGGAACACGCGCACGTGCTCGCCCGGCGCGTGCTTGCCGTTGTAGAGGTTCCACAGCTCGGGACGCTGACGCTTCGGATCCCACTGGCCGAAGGCGTTGCGCAGCGAGAAGATCCGCTCCTTGGCGCGCGAGCGCTCCTCGTCGCGCCGGCCGCCGCCGAAGACCGCGTCGAAGCGGTGCTCGGTGATGGCGTCGAGCAGCGGGACGGTCTGCAGCGGGTTGCGGATGCCGTCGGCGCGCTCGGTGAGGCGGCCGTCGGCCAGGTACTCCTCGACCGAGGCCACGTGCAGGCGCAGGCCGTACTTCTCCACCACCTTGTCGCGGAACTCGAGCACCTCGTCCAGGTTGTGCCCGGTGTCGACGTGCAGCAGCGCGAACGGCAGCGGCGCGGGCCAGAAGGCCTTGAGCGCCAGATGCAGCAGCACCGTGGAGTCCTTGCCGCCGGAGAACAGGATCACCGGCCGCTCGAACTCGCCCGCGACCTCACGGAAGATGTGGATCGCCTCGGACTCCAGCGCCGCGAGGGTGTCGAACTCGGTCAGGCCGAGGTCGCGTTCGGTGGTGTCGGTACTCACAGGCTCACTCCCGGTGGTGGTGATGGTCATGATTGGTGCAATCCGCATTCGGTCTTGGCGAGGCCGGCCCAGCGGCCACTGCGCGGATCGGACCCCGGTTCGGGCTTGCGCGTGCACGGTGCGCAGCCGATGGACGGGTAACCCTCCTCCACCAGGGGATTGACGAGAATGCCGTTGGCCTCGATGTAGGCCTGCATCTCGTCGTCGGACCACGGTGCGATCGGGTTGATCTTCACCAGGCCGAAGGCATCGTCGAAGGAGATCAGCGGCGCGTTGGCGCGGGTGGGCGCCTCGACCCGGCGGATGCCGGTGATCCACGCGTTGTAGCCGGCCAGCGACTTCTGCAGCGGGACGACCTTGCGCAGCCGGCAGCATTCGGCGGCGTCGCGGGCGAACAGATCCTTGCCAAGCAACTCGTCCTGCTCGGCGACGCTGTGCTCGGGACGCACGTTCACCACGTTCACCCCGTACACGGCCTCGACCGCGTCGCGGGTGCCGATGGTCTCGGCGAAGTGGTAGCCGGTGTCGAGGAACAGCACGTCGACGCCGGGACGGGTCTGCGCGGCCAGGTGCACCAGCACGCCGTCCTGCATGTTCGAGGCGACGATGTAGTTGTTGCCGAACGTGCGGTCGGTCCAGGCGATCAGGTCGGCGGCCGAGGCCTCGGGGCCCAGTTCGGCCGCGCCCTGCTCGGCGATGGCGCGCAGCTCGTCTTCGGACAGCTTCGCGGCGAGATTCGTTGTCACTGTGGGGATCTCCTCATCGGCTATCGGAGGTCGGCCTCGTCGGCGCGCACTGCCCACACCGCGAAACGTTCACCGGATTCCCGGTTCTTGACGAAGTTGCGGACGACGCGATCGATGTAGTCGCCGAGCTCGACGCTGGTCACCTTGTGCTGACGCAGCTTCCGGCCGAACCCGCTGTCCAGGCCGAGGCTGCCACCCAGGTGAACCTGGAAACCCTCGACCTGATTCCCGTTGCCGTCGTCGACGAGCTGGCCCTTGAAGCCGATGTCGGCGATCTGGGACCGGCCGCAGGAGTTCGGGCAGCCGTTGATGTTGATGGTGATCGGCACGTCGAGCTCGGCATTGATGTCGGCCAGGCGCTGCTCGAGCTCCGGCGCCAGCACCTGCGAGCGCTTACGGGTCTCGACGAACGACAGCTTGCAGAACTCGATGCCACTGCAGGCGAGCAGGTTTCGCCGCCAGATCGACGGACGGGCCTGCAGGCCCAGCGGTTCCAGCTCGTCGATCAGCGCGTCGACCTGGTCGTCGGCGATGTCGAGGATGATCAGCTTCTGGTACGGGGTGAACCGGATCCGGTCCGAGCCGTATTTCTCGGCGGCGTCGGCGACCTTGCTCAGGATGGTGCCGGACACGCGACCGGCGATGGGGGAGAAGCCGACGGCGTTGAGGCCGTTGCGCAGCTTCTGCACGCCGACGTGATCGATCGGCTTGGCCGGCTGCTCCGGCGCGGGACCGTCGATCAGCTTGCGCTTCAAGTACTCGTCCTCGAGCACCTGCCGGAACTTCTCGATGCCCCAGTCCTTGATCAGGAACTTCAGGCGGGCCTTGGTGCGCAGGCGGCGGTAACCGTAGTCGCGGAACAGCGAGACCACGGCCTCCCACACGTCGGGCACCTCGTCGAGCGGCACCCACGCGCCGACCCGCTGGGCCAGCATTGGATTGGTCGACAGACCGCCGCCGACCCACAGGTCGAGGCCGGGGCCGTGCTCGGGGTGGTTCACGCCGACGAAGGCGACGTCGTTGATCTCGTGCACCACGTCCTGCTGGCCTGAGATCGCGGTCTTGAACTTGCGGGGAAGGTTGGAGTACTCCTTCTTCCCGATGTAGCGCTTGACGATCTCGTCGATCGCCCAGGTCGGGTCGATGATCTCGTCGAGTGACTCGCCGGCCAGCGGCGAACCGAGGACAACGCGCGGGCAGTCGCCGCACGCCTCGGTGGTGTGCAGGCCGACCGATTCCAGCCGCCGCCAGATCTCCGGGACGTTCTCGACCTCGATCCAGTGGTACTGGACGTTCTCGCGGTCCGAGAGGTCGGCGGTGTCGCGACCGAACTCGGTGGAGATCTGGCCGATGGTGCGCAGCTGAGTGGCATTGAGCGCGCCAGCGTCGCAGCGCACCCGCATCATGAAGTACTTGGCTTCGAGGATGTCGACGTTGTCGTCGTCGGTCCAGGTGCCGTCGTAGCCCTCTTCGCGCTGGGTGTAGAGACCCCACCAGCGGAAACGGCCACGCAGATCGGCCTTGTCGATCGAGTCGAAGCCGCCCTTGGCGTAGATGTTCTCGATCCGCGCGCGCACGTTGAGCGGGTTGTCGTCCTTCTTGGACTGCTCGTTCGGGTTCAGCGGCTCGCGGTAGCCGAGGGCCCACTGGCCTTCGGAGCGGCGGCGGACCGGCTTGCCGGTGCGCTCGCGCGGCGCGACGGGGGCTTCGCTGCGCGGCCGATCGGGCCGCACGCGGCGTTCGGCTGCCGGGCGCTCGGGGCGGGCCTGCGCCGTCGACTGTTCGGTCGAAGCGGCGTCGGTGCTCGACGTCATGTGGGGTCGCTCCTGCGGGGTGGGTGGTACATCCGTGCTGAAGGCGCGAGGGGCTGGCTCGCGTCAGGTGGTCAGCGGGCCGATGAAAGTCGATGGCACCGGGAGATACCCGGGCGTGGACGCCGCTGCGCTACCGGGGGAAACCGGGCCGACAGCAGGCGCTGCAGACACGCTGGAAGTCGACGTGGCGCCGGGCCACGAGTCGTACTCCAGTTGCGTGCATGTGGCTATTGTGCCATGTCAGCCGGGTCGTTCCGACCGCAAGGAGATATTTCCCGCACTTTTGAGGGAAATTCCCTGGACGGCCGTCCCGTTCTGTGACGGGGGTCATAGTTCGCCTGCCGGAAGCGACCGGTGATTCGTCACCGACTCCGCGTGTGCGGTGCGGCACAGCGTGTTGACCTGGAGTGCTGTTGAGGTTGCACAGTTGGTCGCATGAGCATCGACGTCACCGTGGCAGGCCAGACCCCCAGCGATCTCGACACCGAACTCACGGCCATCACGGCCGTGGTCGACACCATCGCCCACGCGCAGGACAACGAACTGATCGACGAGTTCACCGCTGTCTTCCGCGCCGACGCGATCTGGACCACGGGCCACGGCAAGCGGCTGTTCGGCAGGCCTGCCATCGCCGAGTTCACCGCCCAGGTACTGCCCGGCGCCACCACCCACGGCAAGGCGACCTACGAGATCGAGCACGTGCTGTTCCTGCGGCCCGATGTCGCCGCCGTCAAGATCCGGCAGAGCTACTTCACCCTCGAGGGTGAGCTGTCCGGGCAGGGCACGCCGATGTACGTGATGACCAAGGAAGACGGCGCCTGGGTCCTCACCGCCAACCAGAACACCCCCGTGGTGCCGGACTGACGCGCTGAGTCGCTCCGGCGAAGGGGCCGTGCGGGGCGGTTCACCAGGGCCCGGCAGACTGGAGGGGTGACTACCAGCGCTGCTCCCGGGGTTCCCCGCGTGACACCGGCCGATGCCGATCGGCCGGTGCTGCGCGATTTCGGGGGCGGCGCGTTCGGGGTGTACGTGCACGTGCCGTTCTGCGCGACGCGGTGCGGGTATTGCGACTTCAACACCTATACGGCGGGAGAGCTGGGGACCTCGGCGTCGCCGCAGTCGTGGCTCGAGGCGTTGCGCGGCGAGCTCGCGACCGCGGCGGGCGAGTTCGCCGCATTGCCGAGCGAGACGCCACCGGTGTCGAGCATCTTCGTCGGCGGCGGAACACCGTCGCTGCTCGGCGGCGACGGGCTGGCCTCGGTCCTCGACGCGGTGCGCGCCAACTTCACGCTGGCGCCCGGTGCCGAGGTGACCACCGAATCCAACCCGGAATCCACCTCGCCCGAGTTCTTCGACCGTATTCGCGCCGCCGGATACACGCGGGTGTCGCTGGGCATGCAGTCCGCGGCGCAGCAT
>NZ_JBHXMY010000173.1:0-10664 GCF_042720195.1 Nocardia sp. NPDC058497
GACGCGGTACACCGCGCACCGGTGCCCGGCCACGCGTACCACCGCGCCGGCGCCGGGGGTGATGTCGTCGACGGAGTCGACGTGCGAGGTCCGTAGCCGATCGCCGACGAAGTGCTTGACGATCTTGGCCTGGGCCTCGAGCAGGGAACCGGCCTCGGTGATCGGAGGCAGTCGCCGCGGGTCGAACAGGTCGGTCCAGGGCAGGCGGTCGCCGGTGATCAGCCCGGTCACCAGCCGTGCGGCCATCACCCCGTTACTCATGCCCCACCCGCCGTACCCCGTGGCCACGTAGACATTCTCCGCGCCGGCATGCAGCAATCCGGCATAGGGCAGATTGTCGGTGGTGACGTTGTCCTGGGCGGCCCACCGGTAGCGGATCCGCGCGTCCGGGAACCGCTCGGTAGTCCACGCCGTCAGCGACTCGAACCGCTGGGCGACCTCGCCCTGGCCCGGGGTGAACCGCTCGCCGGTGACGATCAGCAACCGCTGTCCATCGTCGTAGGGCGCGGTGCGGACCGAGCGGGTGTTGTCCTCGGGTGTGATGTACATGCCGCCCGGGTCCTGTGCCGCCGGAATCGAGCCGGCGACGACGAGCGCACGGCTCGGCGTCAGCCGGGGGAACAGCAACGCCCGATCGAACACCGGGTAGTGGGTCGCCACCACCACCGCACCCGCGCGCACCCGCGCACCCGACTCGGTGGTCAGCACATGCGGCGCGCCCTCCTCGAGGCCGACAACCCTGGTTCGTTCATAGATCGCGCCGGCGCGCACGGTGAACGCCTCGGCCAACGCCAGCAGGTAGCGGCGCGGATGAAACTGCGCTTGATCCTCCACCCGCACCGCCGCCGCCACCGGAAACGGCAGCCCGGTCTCGGTGACCAGCGAAGCCGGCAACCCCGCCGCCCGCGCCGCCGCGACCTCGTCTCGAATCTTTTCCGTCCCGTCCGCACGCTGCGCATAAGTGAACGCGGGGCACCGTTCGAATTGGCAGTCGATGCCCAGGTCGGCGACGGTGAGCGCGACATGGTCGATCGCGTCCTGCTGGGATTCGGCATAAGAACATGCCGCGTCCGCACCAAAAGTTGAGGTGATCTGGCCATAGATCAGTGTGTGCAAAGCGGTGAGTTTCGCAGTCGTATAACCGGTCACTCCGGCGGCTATGCGGTCGGCCTCGAGCACAACCACCGAACGACCGGTTCGCGCAAGCTCCCAGGCGCTACACAGCCCGGTGACCCCGCCCCCGACCACCGCGACATCGACGGTCACGTCCTGCTCGAGTCGTGGATAGGCGGTTGTTCCGGTGGAGTCCATCCAGAATGATTCGGCCCTCACCTGTTTGGTCATACATCGCGCGTGCCCGCACTGAACCGGGCCAAACGACGCACCGCGCCTCGCGTTCGAAGACCGGCTGGCTGTCGATGCCCGGTGTGCTACCGCTCGCGGGCCTTCACTCGGCGGTGTTCGCCGAAGACCAGGAGGGCGCCGCCGATGCGGCCGTCGCCCAATCACCGCCCTGTCGCGGGGCTGCGGTTTCATCGGTGCCGACCTGGGCATATCGGCACCAGGAGGCATGCCGATCCGGAGACGACCGACGTGGTGGCTCCCGAACACTGGAGGTGGCCATGGGTATCGAAGTGGGTGACCACATAGTCGCCCGGCTCCAGGAGTGGGGAGTCGAGCACGTGTTCGGCTATCCCGGTGACGGAATCGGCGGCTTGGTCGCCGCGTTCGGCCGGGCAGGCCGTCCGGCGTTCGTGCAGACCCGGCACGAGGAGATGGCGGCGTTCGCCGCGACCGGGTTCGCCAAGTTCAGCGGCCGGATCGGTGTCTGCGCTGCCACGTCGGGGCCGGGCGCGATCCACCTGCTCAACGGCCTCTACGACGCCAAACTCGATCACGCACCGGTGCTGGCACTGGTCGGCCAGACCGCACGCGGCGCCCGCGGGGTCGGTTTCCAGCAGGAGATCGACCTGCAGAGCCTGTTCAAGGATGTCGCCTCCGAATACCTCGTGGAAATCGATGTACCGGACCAGCTGCCCGCCGCGCTCGACCGCGCGATCCGGGTAGCCACCACCCGGTCCGCCCCCGCGGTGGTGATTGTTCCCGCCGATGTGCAGCAGGAACAGTTCCGCCCACCGGAAGTCGGCTTCGGACATGTTGGTTCGAGCCCGCCCGACGATCTGCACCAGGCCCGCGCGCTGCCGCCGCGGGAAGACATCGCCGCCGCCGCCCAACTACTGAACCACTGCACCCGGCCCGCGATACTGATCGGCCAGGGCGCACACGGCGCTGCCGACGAAGTGTTCGCCGTCGCCGAGCGGCTCGGTGCGGGCGTGGCGAAAGCCTTGCTGGGCAAGGATGTCCTGCCCGACGACATCCCCTTCGTCACCGGCTCGATCGGCCTGCTCGGCACCCGGCCCAGCTACGAGATGATGCGCGACTGCGACGCCCTGCTCATCGTCGGCTCGAACTTCCCGTACACCCAATTCCTGCCCGAGCCAGGAACCGCCAGGGCCGTGCAGATCGACGCCGACGGAACCCGCATCGGCATGCGCTATCCCACCGAGGTGAACCTGATCGGCGACGCCGCGGCGACCCTGTCCGCACTGACCGAACAGCTCTCCACCGATCGCGACCCGAGCTGGCGCGACCAGATCGAGAAGAACGTGGCGAGCTGGTGGGAAACCGTCGAACGCCAGGCCATGCTCGATGCCGACCCCGTCAACCCGATGCGGGTGGTGTGGGAACTGTCGAGCCGGCTGCCCGAGGGCGCGATCGTCACCGCGGACTCCGGGTCCTCGACCACCTGGTATGCCCGCTGCCTGCGGCTGCGGCACGGAATGCGCGGATCGTTGTCGGGCACATTGGCGTCGATGGGGGCGGCGGTGCCCTACGCGCTCGGCGCGAAATTCGCCCATCCCGATCGGCCGGTGATCGCTCTGGTCGGTGACGGCGCGATGCAGATGAACGGACTGACCGAACTACTGACCATCCGCCGCTACCGCGACCGTTGGCCCGACCAGCATCTGGTGGTCTGCGTCTTCCACAACAACGACCTCAACCAGGTCACCTGGGAACTGCGCGCCATGTCGGGAGCGCCGAAATTCACCGATTCCCAAGAACTTCCGGATGTGTCGTATGCCGAGATCGCCAGCGCGGAGGGCCTGACCGCGATCGCGGTGGACCGTCCGGAGGAGGTAGGACCGGCGTGGGACCAGGCGCTCAGTGCACACGAACCGGTCCTGCTGGACGTGCGCTGCGATCCCGAAGTGCCACCGATCCCGCCACACGCCACCCTCGAACAGATCGAGCACACCGCGGCGGCCGTCCTGCGCGGTGACCCCAACGCCTGGCACATGCTCGTCCAGGGCGCGAAAACCAAAGCGCGGGAACTGTTCCGCTGACCGCCCACCATCTGAAGGAGGCCGATGTCGATGACCCAACCCCCACTCCCCAACCCACCGGAACCCATTCCGCCGACACCACCGGAGCCCGCCCAGCCTCCCCCACCCCGCCCCGACCCCGTTCCCCCCGCACCGGTCCCACCCGGTCCCGCGCCTGACCCTCCCCCGCCCGGCCCGAGCCCCGACCCCATTCCCCCGATCCCCACCAGGGCTCCACCATCGCAGCAACCAACCGCATAGAGCAGCTGCCACGACAGGGTCACGACAGCCGTGCCGATTGGCTCCTCTACCGTTGCCGCACTCTGCGCATGCCCGATAGGGATGCGGCCACCCACAGGGCGCCCGCGGGATACGTCAGTCGGCAGCCGCAGCCGGGCTCTGCAGAATCCGCAGGGCGGCCCGCTCGATCCGGTCGGCGATCTTCGAGTACGACTCGTAGCCCATCCCGGCACGCACCAGCGCCCCCGCGTAGATCATCTCGAGCCATTCGATGACCTCTTCGTCGGCGTCCGGGCCGAGCGCTCGCGCGATCCTGCCGCGGATCTCGATCCCGATGCGGGTCCGCAGGTGCTCGACATCCGGGTCGCCACCGAGCAATGCGCTGGTGACCGCGCCCGACAATTCCTGCTCGTCGGCCACCAGCAGGGCGATATTGCGGAGCTCGGCGACGACGCGCACGGTCGAGTCCGGATCCTCGCTGGCAGGCGACCGCGAAGCGAGCAGCCGCCGCCAGAAGATCTCGGCCACCAGGTGTTCCTTGGACGAGAAGTAGGTGTACGCGGTCGCCGTGCCGACGCCGGCCTCGGCCGCGACCAGCCGGATCGTCATGCCGGAAAAGCCGTCGCGGGCCAGCACCCGCAGCGCGGCCTTGGTGAGCCGGTCGACCGTGTCGGCCTGCTTGTCGGTCAAACGCCGCCGCGTCGCTTCGAGGCTGATGGAATCGCTTTCGGACATGCGTCTGGATGCTACTCGCCGGTCCCTCTCCACCGTCCGACCACGTCGCAGGGGCGTGCAACAGGCGGCTACTTCTTGCGACGTTCCTGCGCGACCACCTTGCCGACGGCGCCGTCGAGCTTCGTGCCCGCGGGCCACCCCACGTAATGGCACAGGAACAGCGCGATCTCGCGAAGCTGTTCCTCCGACAGCTCCCCGTTGCGCAGCGCGGCCCCGATCTGGATCTCGGCGATATCCAGATGCCCCTGCGCGGTCAGTGCGCCGAGCAGTAGCAGCCGCCGTTCCCGCACGGTCAGCGCGGGGCGCGACCAGATCTCGCCGAACAGGTGGTCTGCGGTGACCGCAAAGTAGTCGCCGGGGCCGTCGGCGAAATCCCAGCCGTAGACCTCGCTCATCTTGGCCAGCCCATGCTGCCTGGCGTCGGTCGGGGTGTTTCCGTTGGTGGTCATGATGTCTCCTTGTCGAGCACGGGACCGGCGACGCCGAGCCCACCGGCGAGCCGGACGATGGCGAGTTGCGCGAGCGGCAGATCGACCCCGAGCCGGTCACCGAGTTCCAGGGCAAGGGACAGGTCCTTCTCGCCGAGGTCGCGCACATGGCCGAGGATGGGGAACCAGAAGTCGTCGGGGTCCAGCGGCGCGGTGGTGTCGCGCAGCATGATCGCGCCGGGGCCGCCGGTCACCGCGTCGGAGTGACGCACCACCTTGCCGAGCGCGGTGAGACTGAGTCCGGCGGCATCGGCCAGGCGCTGGGCCTCGGAGGCGGCGGTGAACGAGATGAAGTGCAACAGATTGCGCGCCAGCTTCATTCGCGTTCCCGCACCGACCTCGCCGGCGTGCACGATCAGGTCGGCGAAGCACCCGAACGGCGCCCTGATCCGGTCCACCGCGGCAGCACTACCGCCGACCATCACGGCCAGGCTGCCGTGGGTGGCGCCGGGGGCTCCGCCGCTGACCGGCGCGTCGACGAACTCGACCCCCTGCTGGGCGCATCGCGCGGCGAGCTCTTCCGCGGTCCGGTCACCGATCGTCGAATGCACCGCGACGACGGTGCCGGGAACCGCGGTGCGCAGAATGCCCGCCGGACCGGTGACGACCTCCCGCACCTGCGCGTCGTCGACCACCGTCACGCAGATGACGCGCGTGTCCGCCGCCAGCGCCGCCGGATCGGCGACCGCCCGCGCTCCCGCCTCGACGAACGGCGCCGTGGCCTCGGCGCGCACGTCACAGACGGTGAGACCGCCCGGCCACTGCAGCAGTCGCCGCGCCATCGGCGTGCCCATATTGCCCAGTCCGATGAATCCGACTGGGAGACAGTCTGTTTCGGTCGTCATCGGATGATCTGCCCGCCGTCGACATTCAGGATCTGCCCCGTGACCCAGCTCGCGTCGTCCGAGAGCAGATACAGGCAGGCGCCGACGAGGTCCTGCGGCGTGCCCATCCGTTTGATCGGAATGCGGGACACCATGTCCTTCACCAGGTTTCCTGGTGTGACGGTCTGGGTGGCCTCGGTGTCGATCGGGCCGGGCGCGATGGCGTTCACCCGGATCTTCGAGCCGCCGAGCTCGGTCGCCAGCTGCTGGGTGAGTCCGTTGATCCCGACCTTGGCCAGCCCGTAGAACCCGGAGTACAACCAGGCGGCCGTGGAGGATTGGTTGACGATGGAACCGCCGCCCGCCGCGATCATCGGCTTCCACACCGCGCGCGTCACATTGAGCGCGCCGTCGAAGTTCACTCCCATGAACTTCTTGTAGTAGTCCCACGGCACGGTGAGCAGCAGGTCGAGCTTCATCTCGCCGTAGATCGCGGCGTTGTTCACCAGGTGATGGATGGCGCCGAACTCGGCGACGGTGAATTCGGCCAGCGCGACGGCGGATTCAGGATCGGCGACGTCGACGCGGCAGAAGGCGGCGGTGCCACCCTCCGCGACGATCTTCGCCACAACCTCGGCGCCGCGCTCGGCATTGAGATCGGCGACGACGACATTTGCCCCTTCCGCGGCGAGCGCCGCGGCGTAGACCGCGCCGATGCCCTGTGCCGCGCCGGTGACGATCGCGGTGCGACCGGTGAAACGTGCCATGGTTGTTCAGCTCCTGTGAATGGTGTCGGTGTCAGGCGGGAGTGGCGACGAGCTTGGTCTCGAGGTATTCCTCGAACCCCGCGACGCCCATCTCCCGGCCGATGCCGGACTGCTTGTAGCCGCCGAACGGCGCGTCGGCGTGGTACCAGAGCCCGCCGTTGACGCTCAGCGTCCCGGTCCGCACCCCCGCGACCACCCGTTCCACGCGATCCGGATCGGTGCCCCAGACCGAACCCGACAGACCGTAGGGCGATTCGTTGGCCAGTCTGATCGCGTCGTCGTCGCCGTCGTGCGGGATCACGACGAGCACCGGCCCGAAGATCTCCTCCTGCGCGACGGTCGCGGTATTGCCGAGTCCGCTGATGAGCGTCGGCTCGATGAAGAAGCCGCGTTCCTGGTTCGCCGGCCTGCCGCCGCCGACCACGATCTGCCCGCCCTCGGCCTTGGCGATCTCGAGATAGCGCTCCACCCGCGCGCGCTGGTGTGCGGAAATGACCGGCCCACAGACGGTTCCGGCGTTCGTCGGGTCACCGGCCGCCAGCCCGGACAGCGTCCCGGCAGCCGCGGCAACCGCAGAATCGTAGGCGGTGCGCGGCACCAGGAGCCGGGTGGTGAGGGCGCAGCCCTGGCCGGCGTGGACGGCGACGGTGAACGCGGTGTAGCTCGCGGCCGCCGCGATATCGGCGTCGTCGAGCACGACCGCCGCCGACTTGCCGCCGAGTTCGAGGAAGGTGCGCTTGAGCGTGGCCGAGGCGCCTGCCATCACGGAGCGGCCGGTCCTGGTCGAGCCGGTGAAGGTGATCATGTCGACCCGCGGATCGTCGACCAGTTGCGCGCCGATGGCGTGGTCGGCGGAAGTGACGATATTGACGACGCCGGCGGGGATGTCGGTGTGTTCGGTGATGAGCGGGCCCAGAACCGCCGCGCACCAGGGTGTATCCGGCGCGGGTTTGAGTACGACGGTGTTTCCGGCGGCGAGCGCGGGACCGATCTTGGCCAGGTTGATCTGGTGCGGGAAGTTCCACGGCGTGATGGCGCCGACGACGCCGACTGCCTCGCGCCGGATCACCCGTCGACTGGCGACGCCCATCAGAGCTCTGGTGCCGAGATCTGTTTCCCAGGTGTAGTTCTCGGCCAGATCGGCGGCGTAGGACAGATCGGCGATCGGGCCTTCCAGCTGCGGCCCGCTGGTGAGCATCACCGGGGTGCCGACCTCAGCGATCGTGATCGCCCGCAGCTCCTCGAGGTGGTCGCCCAGGACGTCACGCAATTGACGCAGGCAATGAGCGCGGAATCCGGGGTCGCGCGACCATCCGGTCTCGTCGAAGGCGGTGCGCGCCGCGCCGATGGCGGCGTCCATGTCCTCGGCCGAGGCGTCGGCGGCGTAGCCGAGCACCTCCTCGGTCGCCGGGTTGATCGTCGCGAAGACGCCGGAGCCACCTGGGATCAGCTTGCCGCCGATCAGCAGGGGCGTGCCTTCGGCAGGGACGAGGCCATTCATAGCAAGGCTCCGATACATGTCTGGACAGGTGTACGGAATATAGTTCGGATCCTAGAACAGGCGCAAGGGTGCGCGCGGTGATTTGTCCATACACCAGGCTGTAGTAGCATCCAGACACATGTCCGAAATCGCGCCTACCGGCATCGAAGCAACTCGACGACGCTTGACGGAGAAACAGGCCGATACCGTGGACCGCCTCACCGTGGCAGCGGTCGAAGTGCTGTCCAGGGAGGGCTACTCGGGAACCACGATCCGGCTCGTCGCCGCCGCGGCCGGCGTCGGCACCGCCACCGCGTACACGTACTTCTCCTCCAAAGAGCACCTGATCTCCGAGGTCTTCTGGCGCCGCCTGGTCGCCATGCCACCCCTGGACGGCGGTGACGCCGACCCGACCACACGGGTGGTCGCCGTCCTGCGCGAGGTCTCGATGCTGGTGGCCGACGAACCCGCCCTGGCGGGCGCGGTCAGCAGCGCCCTGCTCGGCGACGACCCCGACGTGCGACACCTGCGGGTGCGTATCGGCAAGGAGATCCGACATCGGCTCGCGCAAGCTCTCGGCACGAAGGATCCGGAACAGCTTGCGGCACTGGAACTTCTGTACGCCGGAGCTCTCCTCCAGGGCGGCATGGGCCTGCTCTCCTACGCGGAGGTGGCCGACCTGCTCGAGGTCTGCGCGCGCCGCATGCTGGCCGATCCGGTGATCGGCAGCTAGCACGCCCGACTCCACCGAGCCTTGTCGCACAGGCTCAACCGTAGTACTGTCCAGACACGTGTCCATTGTGTATCTGGACAGTATTCCGGGAAGGATTCCCCATGACGCTGGTCATACCGCGGCGCGTGTCCGGAGGCGAAGAAGACCACGGGCACCTGGCCGAGTTCCGCACCGACCCGATCGCGCTGATGCGGCGTGTGCGCGCCGAGTGTGGCGATGTCGGGACCTTCGAACTCGCGGGACGCAACGTCGTCCTGCTGTCCGGCGCCGAAGCCAACGAGTTCTTCTTCCGGGCCGGCGACGACGACCTCGACCAGGGTGCGGCCTATCCGTTCATGAAGCCGATCTTCGGCGAGGGGGTGGTCTTCGACGCGCCGCCCGAACGCCGCAAGGAGATGCTGCACAATCAGGCGCTGCGAGCGGACCACATGCGCGGGCACGCCGGCACCATCTCCCGCGAGGTCGACCGGATGATCGCGGGCTGGGACGACGAGGGCGAGATCGATCTGCTCGAGTTCTTCGCGGAACTGACCATCTACACCTCCTCGGCCTGCCTGATCGGCGTGAAGTTCCGCAATCAGCTCGACGCCCGCTTCGCGCACCTCTACCACGAACTCGAGCAGGGCACCGACGCGCTGGCCTACGTCGACCCGTACGCGCCGATCGAGAGTTTCGCCCGGCGCGATGCCGCCCGGGCCGCACTGGTCGATCTGGTACAGGCGATCATGGATCAGCGGGCGGCCGCTGCGCCGACCGGCAAGGCCGAACGCGACATGCTCGATGTGCTGATGTCGGTCACGGACGAGAACGGCGCCCCACGGTTTCCGGCGAGCGAGATCACCGGCATCTTCATCTCGATGATGTTCGCCGGCCATCACACCACCTCGGGCACCGCGGCCTGGACGATCATCGAACTGCTGCGCCATCCCGAGACGCTGCGCGATGTCGTCACCGAACTCGACGAGCTGTATGCCGACGGGTCGGAGGTCAGTCACCATGCGCTGCGCCAGATTCCGCATCTGGAAGCCGCGCTCAAGGAGACCCTGCGGCTGCATCCGCCGCTGATCGTGCTCATGCGCCTGGCCCGCGGTGAGTTCGAAGTGTGCGGGCACCGGATCGCGCCGGGTGACATGGTGGCCGCCACGCCGGCGATCTCCAACCGGATTCCGGCGGACTTCCCCGACCCGGACGCCTTCGATCCCGGCCGCTATCTCGATCCGCGTCAGGACGACATCGTCAACCGCTGGACCTGGATCCCCTTCGGTGCGGGCAGGCACCGCTGCGTCGGCGCGCCGTTCGCGCTCATGCAGCTCAAGGCCATCTTCTCGATCCTGTTGCGGGACTGGGAGTTCGAGCTGACCCAGCCGTCGGACACCTACCGCAACGACCATTCCAAGATGGTCGTCCAGCTGCAGCAGCCCTGCCGCGTCCGCTACCGTCGTCGGCACCGCTGAACGCCCCGGGTCAATACCGCCGTCGGCCTCCAGGAGGAAACGTGTCAGCGCCGTCGCTACCCGCCGGATTCGATTTCACCGATCCGGCACTCTGGGAAACCCGCAACCCCGTCCAGGAATTCGCCGAACTGCGCCGGACCGCGCCGGTGTGGTGGAACCCGCAGACCGACGCGCAGTCGGGCGGCTTCCGTGACGGCGGCTACTGGGTGGTCACCAAACACGAAGACATCAAAGAGATCTCGCGCAATCCCGACCTGTTCTCCTCGCAGCGCAAGGGCTCGGTCATCCGGTTGCCCGGCGAGGTGACGCCCGAGCAGATCGAGCTCACCGGCGCGCTGCTGCTCAACATGGACCCGCCCAAGCACACCAAGATCCGGCGCATCGTCGCCAAGGGCTTCACGCCGCGCGCGGTCGAGGGGTTGCGCGCGGCACTGGCCGAGCGGGGGGCCCCCCCCGGGCACCCGGCCCCCCCGTAGCGGGGGGGGGTAGGACTCGCAGCGGTGGGGGGGGTCGAGGCGCGGGCCAACAAACCCCGCGCCCGAGGGGGGGGCCCCCCCAGA
>NZ_JBHXMY010000174.1:0-3706 GCF_042720195.1 Nocardia sp. NPDC058497
GTCGCCGAACTCGGCGTCGGCGTGAAGCTTCTGAACTCGATGGACGCCGACGGCACCAAGGTCGGCTTCGACCTGCCGATGATCGCCGCGGTCCGCGCCGCGGTCAGCGTGCCGGTGATCGCCAGCGGCGGCGCGGGCGCGGTCGAGCACTTCCCGCCCGCCGTGCACGCGGGCGCCGACGCGGTCCTTGCCGCCAGCGTGTTCCACTTCGGCGACCTCACCATCGGTCAGGTCAAGGACGCCATGCGCGCGGACGGCATCACCGTCCGCTGACACAGGCTCAGGCCGAGGCGCCGCGCAGGCGGGTCAGCGCGGCGTCGGGCACGACCTCGCGGGGGACGACGAATCCCTGAGTGCCCTTGGGCTGCAGGAACACTACGTCGCCCTGGGTGATTACCCGTTTGACGTCGGCGTAGTGGATGGTGACCTGCCCGGTGGTCTGCTGCAGGTGCATCGCGTCGTGGGTGTAGTGCGCGCTCATCCGATGGCCGGGGCCCGCGATGGCCGTGAACTTCGGATTCACCTTGGCCAGCTGCACGCCGGTGGCCAGGGTGATGACCACTAGTTCGAAGGCGACCACGATCAAGAACGCGACCGCCATCTCGCCGATCACCGCGTCGCCACCGTCGGAGAGCACCGAGATCGTGCCTCGCGCCAGCAGGAACGCCGGAAGTACGAGCAGCACAGCCCATTTGGCGGGTAGCCGCCAGGTGACCAGGGCGGCGCCCCGGTTCAGGCGCCGGGCCGTGTTGCCGTCACACACATAGGCGACGTCGATCGGTGCGCCCGGCTGACCGGACGTCGGCTGATAGGGCTGTTGAGGCTGACCCGGCTGCTGGTAGGGCTGCTGCGGGTAGCCCGGCTGGTTCGGCTGTTGCGGATAACCCGGCTGACCAGATGGCTGATACGGCTGCTGCGGATGCATGAATCCCCCCACGTGGTGCGAAAAACGACGCCGCGATAGTAGGCATCCCCCTTATCGGCTGTCGAATCAGACGCACGCCGGGACCAGCGTGCGCCGGCTACAGACCCATGTCGGTGGCGATGAGCGCGATCAGATTTCGCCCATCTCAACTGTGTTGCGTTGAGCTGCATAGTTTCCGGCGTGGACGACATCGTGCGTTACACCTACCGCTTGCGCCCCGGCGCGCGCACGCAGTAGCCACGCTCGAATCCGAATGGCACCGTTGCCGATTCCTGTGGAACGAAGCGGTCCATCAGCAACGTATCGGCACCAAGCCGACATTCGTGCGGCTGTCGACGATACTCACTGAAACCCGTTCCCGAATACACCTCCCGAGGGTTCTCGATCCGTGACCGACGATGGCGACTACCGAACAAGGTGTCGATCCCGGTGGTGTGGTCGCGGGAACTCCGTCGCCACCGACGTCGGTCCGCGTCCTGGTCGAACTGCTGGTGGCCATCGAGCTGCAGACCGGGCAGTCGGGTCGCCACGGTGCGGCTGTTATAAACGAGGTATGAGCCTGGATCCCGCCATCGCCGCACGCCTCAAGCGCAACGAGGCGGGTCTGGTCGCCGCCGTCGCCCAGGAGAAGTCGACCGGTGACGTGCTGATGATGGCGTGGATGGACGACGAGGCGCTGGCCAGGACCATCGAAACCCGCAAGGGCACGTACTATTCGCGTTCGCGTCAGCAGTACTGGGTCAAGGGCGAGACCTCCGGCCACACCCAGTACGTGCACGAGGTGCGCCTGGACTGCGACGGCGACACGATCCTGCTGATCGTCGACCAGGAGGGCGCGGCCTGCCACACCGGCACGCACACCTGCTTCGACACCGACGTGCTGCTCGCCGCCGGCTAGTCGCCGTCCTCGGCGAGCACGCGGTTCAGCCGGTCCGACAGGGTTTCCCCGAGCTCGGCCAGCTGGGCGGTCTGCTCGGCGTCGAGGCCGTCGAGGACCAATCTGCGCACGGCGTCCACATACCCGGGCGCCGCCTCGAGCACCTTCTCGAAACCGGAATCGGTGAGCACGGCATACACCCCGCGCCTGCCCGCGGTCGTGTCGCGGCGGGCCCAGCCGAGCCGCTCCAGCTTGGAGACCACATGCGACAGCCGCGATAGCGACGCATTTGCTTTGTGGGCGAGGTCACTCAATTGCAGGCGATGGCCCGCTTCCTCGGAGAGCAGGCTCAGCACCCTGAACTCGAAATGGGTCAGCCCGGACTCCCGCTGCAAGCGGGTGTCCAACGCACCCGGGATCCGGGCCATGAGCGCCACGATCGCCTGCCACGCGCGCTGTTCGACGGGGTCGAGCCACTGGGTCATCGCCTGCACTGCCTCGCGGTCGGACGGCAGGGCTGGTGTACTGGGGCGCGCACCGAACCGAGTTTGCCACGACGTCGCTGTGACGTCCGCGAGATGGCGGTGGTCGTGAGGTCGCTCACACGTCGCGAGCGAACTATCGCGAGGGCTCTAGGGTTTCGTGCGCCGCTGCCTTACCGCTCGTCCGAAACCGGCGGAGACTGCGGCGTCGCGGCGGACTTGGCTGCCTTGCGTCGCGTGAGGCCCCGTTTGCCCATCAGGGCGAGGACCAGCAGGAAGATCACCGCTGCCACGATCGCGCCGACCAGGCAGGCGCCGCGGAAGGCGGGGGCGTCGACGTCGAGGATGCGCTGACCGGCATGGGCGGCATTGTTGCCGCCGAGCACGATCGTGAGGGTCATCAGGTTGGGCAGCGAGCCGAGCAGCGCGACGATCACCGCGGCGCCCGCGATGAACTTGCCGCCCTTGCGTTTCCACATCCGCACCGCGAGCAGCAACAGCAGCAGCGGCACCAGCGTGAACACCAGGCCGTAGACCAGGCCCCACCAGATGCCCTGGCTGAAGCTGCCGTGCACCAGGCTCGCCAGCCGCTGCGCCCACCAGCGCGGGATGAACGACGACAGGATGAAGTAGGCGATCACCAGGACGGCGGCCGTGGCGACCGTGATGATCGCCCGGTTGCGCCACACGGTCGCCGTGGGCTTCTGACCGCTCGACCGCACCTCGCCGGTTGTCATGTCCCCAGCGTAGATGCGGTCACGGCGCCGGACGCCGATCCGGCGCCCGGCGTTTCCGGATCGGTTGCTACTCGCCTGCTGTCGCGCGGGCGCGCAGGAAGGCCAAAGCCTCGTCCGCGTGCACGGCCGCGCGGAGTTCGCCGGTCACGACCTTCAGGATCGTCCGGTCGGTGCCGATGACGAAGGTGTGCCGCTTCACCGGCGCGAGTTTGCCGAGCAGTCCGCGCTTGACGCCGAACGCCGCGGCCACCGCGCCGTCGGCGTCGGAGAGCACCGGGTAGTCCAGGCGCTGCTTGGTGGCGAAACCGGCCTGCACCTCGGTGCTGTCGGTGCTGATGCCGGCGCACGAGGCGCCGATGGCGGCGAACTCCGCGCTCAGATCGCGGAAGTGGCAGGCCTCGGCCGTGCACACCGGGGTGTTGGCCGCCGGGTAGAAGAACAGCACGAGCGGGCCGTCGGCCAGCAAACCGTCGAGCGAGCGGAGCTGGGCGGACTGGTCGGGGAGCTCGAACTGGGGAGCGCGCTGGCCTGGCTGCATGACCCGACCCTATCGACCGGGCGGGAAGCGCGGAAGATGGGGGGGGGGCGGGGGGCGGGCGGGGGGGGGGGGGGGCTGGCGTGAGACAACAAGACCCCCCCCCACACAAAGAGCACCCGGAGGGGGGGGTGTCGGTGTGGCTGGGTC
>NZ_JBHXMY010000174.1:3716-10645 GCF_042720195.1 Nocardia sp. NPDC058497
GCGTGCGTGATCGCCCCCCCCATAACGCCGGGGGGGCAGGCGCGCATCAGCCCGGGCCGCCGCGGCGACGGGGGATCGGTTCG
This sequence comes from Nocardia sp. NPDC058497, assembly GCF_042720195.1. Classification (NCBI taxonomy): domain Bacteria; kingdom Bacillati; phylum Actinomycetota; class Actinomycetes; order Mycobacteriales; family Nocardiaceae; genus Nocardia; species Nocardia sp. NPDC058497. The sequence goes on from NZ_JBHXMY010000174.1 coordinate 3,800, forward strand.
TGATCGGCGGGCGCCGCCCCCGACGGGCCGCACCCGCCGGGCGGTTTCTAGCGCTCGAGCAGGGCCGCGATCGCCGGGTTGCGGATCTCCATCACGTCGAGGATGCCGTGGACACGCAGCATCGGCTCGAGCTGCCGGATCCGGTGGCAGTGTGCGGCGTACTCGTCCGGGTAGGTCTTCTCGTCCAGGTCCTGCATCTCTTTGGCGTAGGTGACGAACGACGTGAGCGCGTTGGCAGCGGACAACTGACCGGGACCGTAGTGCTGCTGCGACGGGACGACCGGCCGGCCGTCCTGTGCGCCCTGATGCGAGGGGTACAACATTGCTCCTCTCGGGGAAAAGGGATACCGCATGCGACATGGAACGCGCGCGAGTGTAGTGATGCCGATCACCCCGTGTCGCGGCGCGGGGTCGGGTCAGCGCACGGGTGCCGCGGCGCGCCTGGGATGATGGGCTCATGCAGGGCGCGTCGACACCAACCACCACGACCCGCGACCAGTTCCGGCTGCTCGCCGCAGAGCACCGGGTCGTCCCGGTTACCCGAAAGGTGCTGGCGGACTCCGAAACTCCGCTTTCGGCCTACCGCAAGCTGGCCGACGACCGGCCGGGCACCTTCCTGTTCGAATCCGCCGAGAACGGGCGATCGTGGTCGCGCTGGTCGTTCATCGGCGCGGGCAGTCCGTCGGCGCTGACCGTCGTCGACGGCGAGGCGACCTGGCTCGGCGCGGTACCGGCCGACGCCCCCTCCGGCGGTGATCCGCTGCGCGCGCTGCACGAGACCCTCGAACTGCTGCGCACCGAACGCCTGCCCGGCCTGCCGCCGCTGACCGGTGGCCTGGTCGGCTACCTCGGCTACGACGCGGTGCGCCGGATCGAACGGCTGCCCGAGCTGGCCACCGACGACCTGCAGCTGCCCGAACTGGTGCTGATGCTGGCCACCGACCTGGCCGCGTTCGACCATCACGAGGGCGCGATCACCCTCATCGCCAACGCGGTGAACTGGAACGGCACCGACGAGAACGCCGACGCCGCCTACGACGACGCCGTCGCCAGGCTCGACCGGATGACCGCCGCGCTGGCCACCCCCGCGCCCTCGACGGTGTCGGTCTTCGACCAGCCGGAGCCGCAGTTCCTGCGCAGGCGCACCACCGAGGAATTCGGTGCGGGCGTGCTGCGGCTGATCAAGGAGATCGAGGCGGGCGAGGCGTTCCAGGTGGTGCTCTCGCAGCGCTTCGAGATGGACTACACCGGCTCGCCGCTGGCGGTCTACCGGATGCTGCGGGCCTCGAACCCGAGCCCGTACATGTACCTGATGCACATCCCCGACGGCGACGGCGGCACCGCGTTCTCCATCGTCGGCTCCAGCCCCGAATCGCTGGTCACCGTGAAGGACGGGGTCGCTACGACCCATCCGATCGCGGGCACCCGCTGGCGTGGCCAGAGCGCCGAGGACGACATCCTGCTCGAGAAGGACCTCCTCGCCGACGAGAAGGAGAACGCCGAGCACCTGATGCTCGTCGACCTGGGTCGCAACGACCTCGGCCGGGTCTGCCGCCCCGGCACCGTGCGGGTCACCCAGTACCGCCACGTCGAGCGCTACAGTCACGTCATGCACCTGGTCTCCACGGTGTCCGGGCAGCTCGCCGAGGGCAAGATCGCGCTCGACGCGGTACAGGCCTGCTTCCCGGCGGGCACGTTGTCGGGCGCGCCGAAGGTGCGGGCGATGGAGCTGATCGAGGAACTCGAACCGACCAGGCGCGGCATCTACGGCGGCGTCGTCGGCTACCTCGACTTCGCCGGTGACGCCGACACCGCCATCGCCATCCGCACCGCGCTGCTCAAGGACGGCACCGCCTACGTGCAGGCCGGTGCGGGCGTGGTGGCCGACTCCGATCCGGTCTACGAGGACACCGAGGCCCGCAACAAGGCCATGGCGGTGCTCAAGGCGATCGCGGCGGCCCAGACCCTGCGCACCTACGAGGGCGGCGACTCATGACCGACGCACCCGCTCCCGCACCCGCCACCAAGCCGGTCGTTCCGGTCGCGCTGCTGGCGCTGGCGGCGGCGGGGCTGTGGGCGTCGTCGCGGATGACCTGGGTGACGGTGCACTCCGCCGACGGGCTCACCGAGCCGCGCACCGACGACCTCGACGGCGCCACCTGGTTCGGCGCGCTCACCCCGCTGGCCCTGGTACTGGTCGCCTCGATCGCCGCGGTGTTCGCGGTGAAGGGCGGACTGCGCCAGCTGCTCGGCGTGGTGATCGCGGTGGTCGCCGCGGTCGCGGCGGTGCCGGGGTTCGCGCTGGTCGTGGGAGAGGGCCGGACCGCGGAGCGGGCGGGCCAGCTGGCCGAGCTGCCGGTGCGCGCCGTCGTGAGCAGCGCCGACGTGCACCCGGCGCCCGCGGTCCTGTCGATCGTCGCCGCGGCGCTCGCGCTGTGCGCCGGTGTCCTGCTGACCCGCCGGACCGGTGGGAACGCCCAGCTCTCCGGCGCCTACGACAACCCGGTCTTCCGCCGTGCCGACGCCAGCGCCCAGGTGAGCAAGCAGCGCGACGAGACCGGCACCGCGGCGCCGCTGTCGGACCGGGTGCTGTGGGACGCGCTCGACGCGGGCACCGATCCGACCGACACCGCCGAGGGACCGGACGACGACGGCAAGTCGCCCGGCCGCACGCCATGACCCGCCGCGGCTCCACCACAGTGACGCCGGGCTGGTCGGCAGTAGTGACCCCCGGCACCCCCGCCGCAGTGACACGCGCGGCGGCCATTTATTCTTGTCCAGCATCGGTGAGACAGCGCCTGAGGGGACTCTCAGGTGAGAAGTTCGTCTCCCCAGAAAGGATTCGAGCCAGATGACGGTACTCGACTCGATTCTCGACGGGGTTCGGGCGGATGTTGCCGCTCGCGAAGCCCTCCTCGATTTTCAGGCGATCAAAGCCGCAGCGGCCGCCGCCAAGGCGCCGCTGAACGCGGCCGCCGCGTTGCACGAGGACGGGATCGGTGTCATCGCCGAGGTGAAGCGTGCCAGCCCCTCCAAGGGCGCGCTGGCCGACATCCCGGACCCGGCCGTCCTGGCCAAGGCCTACGAGGAGGGTGGCGCGCGGATCATCAGCGTGCTCACCGAGGGCCGCCGCTTCGGTGGCTCGCTCGACGACCTCGACGCCGTTCGCGCCGCCGTGAACATCCCGGTCCTGCGCAAGGACTTCGTCGTCGGCCCGTACCAGATCCACGAGGCCCGTGCCCACGGCGCCGACGTGATCCTGCTGATCGTGGCCGCGCTCGAGCAGGACGTCCTGTCCTCGCTGATCGACCGCACCGAATCACTGGGCATGACTGCCCTGGTAGAAGTGCACACCGAGGAAGAGGCCGATCGCGCGCTGGAAGCGGGCGCGTCGGTGATCGGCGTCAACGCGCGCAACCTCAAGACCCTGGAAGTGGACCGCGACGTGTTCGCGCGGATCGCGCCCGGATTGCCGTCGGAGGTCATCCGGGTCGCCGAGTCCGGCATCCGCGGCACCGCCGACCTGCTGGCCTACGCCGGCGCGGGCGCCGACGCGGTGCTCGTCGGCGAGGGCCTGGTGACCAGCGGCAACCCGCGTGCTGCGGTGTCGGAGCTGGTGACCGCGGGCACCCACCCGTCCTGCCCCAAGCCGGCCAGGCGGAGCATCCGGTGAACGCTCTGCCCCAGGCCAGTGCGGGCGTCGCCCAGCACAGCGACTACGAACCCGATGCGGGCGGCCACTTCGGCGTCTACGGCGGACGGCACGTCCCCGAGGCGCTGATGGCGGTGATCGAGGAGGTCACCGCCGAGTACGACAAGGTCCGCTCCGACCACTCCTTCCTCGACGAGCTCGACCGGCTCCAGCGCGACTACACCGGCCGTCCGTCGCCGGTGTTCGAGTGCCTCAACCTGGCCGAGCACGCGGGCGGCGCGCGGATCTTCCTCAAGCGCGAGGACCTCAACCACACCGGCTCGCACAAGATCAACAATGTGCTCGGCCAGGCGCTGCTCGCCAAGCGGATGGGCAAGAACCGCGTCATCGCCGAGACCGGCGCCGGTCAGCACGGCGTCGCGACCGCGACCGCGTGCGCTCTGCTCGGCCTCGACTGCGTGATCTACATGGGCGCGGTAGACACCGCCCGCCAGGCGCTGAACGTGGCCCGTATGCGGCTGCTCGGCGCCGAGGTGGTCTCGGTGACCACCGGCTCGCAGACCCTCAAGGACGCCATCAACGAGGCGCTGCGCGACTGGGTCTCCAACGCTGACGACACCTACTACTGCTTCGGCACCGCCGCGGGCCCGCACCCGTTCCCGCTGATGGTGCGCGATTTCCAGCGCATCATCGGGATCGAGGCGCGCCAGCAGATCCAGGAGCGCACGGGCAGGCTGCCCGAGGCTGTCGTGGCCTGCGTCGGCGGCGGCTCCAATGCCATCGGCATCTTCCACGCCTTCATCCCCGACGCGGGTGTGCGGCTGATCGGGTACGAGGCGGCCGGTGACGGCGTCGAGACCGGACGCCACGCGGCCACCTTCACCGGTGGCACGCCGGGCGCGTTCCAGGGCGCCTACTCCTACCTGCTGCAGGACGAGGACGGCCAGACCATCGAATCGCATTCGATCTCGGCCGGTCTGGACTATCCGGGCGTCGGCCCCGAGCACGCCTATCTCAAGGACATCGGGCGCGCCGAGTACGAGCCGATCACCGACGTCGAGGCGATGGACGCGCTGCTGCTGCTCTCGCGCTCGGAGGGCATCATCCCGGCGATCGAGTCCGCGCATGCCGTGGCCGGTGCGCTGAAGCTGGGCAAGGAGCTCGGCAAGGGCGCGATCATCCTGGTCAACCTGTCCGGTCGTGGCGACAAGGACATGGACACCGCGGGCCGCTGGTTCGGTCTGTTCGACGACGACGCCGCCGAGGAGAACCAGCAGTGACCGAGCGAAGCGAGGGCACCATCAACACAGCGTCTATGACGTCGGCCGCGACGAGCGCTAGCGAGGAGCGGCCGTGAGTCAGCAGTCTCGTCTGGCCAATACCTTCGCCGCCGCGCGCGCGGAGAACCGGGCCGCCCTGATCGGCTACCTGCCCGCGGGCTACCCCGATCTGGCCGGTTCCATCGACGTGTGCCGGGCCATGGTCGAATCCGGTTGCGACATCGTCGAAGTCGGCGTGGCCTACTCCGACCCGGTGATGGACGGCCCGACCATTCAGGCCGCCGCCGAGCAGGCGCTGCGCGGTGGCGTGCGGGTGCGCGACGTGTTCTCCGTCGTCGAGGCGATCACCGACGCCGGTGGTCAGGCCGTGGTGATGAGCTACTGGAACCCGGTGCTCCAGTACGGCGTCGATAACTTCTCCCGTGACCTGGCCGCGGCCGGTGGCGCGGGCATCATCACGCCGAACCTGATCCCCGACGAGGCCGACGACTGGTTCATCGCCTCGGCCACGCACAACCTGGACCGCATCTTCCTGGTCGCGCCGTCCTCGACCGAGGAGCGCCTGGTGAAGACGCTGGAAGCCTCGCGCGGATTCATCTACGCCGCCTCGACCATGGGTGTGACCGGCGCGCGTGACGTGGTCTCCTCGGCCGCGCCCGCGCTGTGCGCTCGCGTCCGCGCGCATTCCGACATCCCGATCGGCGTCGGTCTCGGCGTGCGCTCGGGTGCCCAGGCCGCCGAGATCGCCGCCTACGCCGACGGCGTGATCGTCGGATCGGCGCTGGTCTCGGCCGCGGCCGAGGGTCTGGACGCCGTGCGCGCCCTGACCAGCGAGCTCGCCGAAGGCGTGCGCGCTGCCCGCCTCTCCGCGACTTCTGGCCAGATCTAGGCGCGGAGCCGGACGGCCACGCGGCCAGCGGTCAGGCGGGAGCCGGGGTAGCCCGTCCCCGGTGAGTTACCCATGTTCTCGCGAAATGAGTTGCGCGGAGCCTGTATCGGTGCACTCTTCGTGTGGTGGACCACCGACGTCAGGGTCACGGTCACTCGTTGGTACGGCACTCAACTAACGTGGGGGCCGTGAACTCAGTCCTGGCCTACATTCCGAGTCCGCCGCAGGGTGTCTGGCAGCTCGGGCCCTTCCCGCTCCGGGCATACGCGCTGTGCATCATTCTCGGCATCGTCGTCGCCATCTGGTGGGGTGAGCGCCGGTGGCAACAGCGAGGCGGCCAGCAGGGCGCGGTGCTCGACGTCGCGATGTTCGCGGTGCCGTTCGGCCTGATCGGCGGCCGGCTGTACCACGTGGCCACCGACTGGCAGAAGTACTTCGGCCCCGGCAAGAACCCGATCGAGGCGCTCTACATCTGGCAGGGCGGCCTCGGCATCTGGGGCGCGGTGTTCCTCGGCGGCATCGGCGCCTGGATCGGCTGCCGCGTCTACAAGATCCCGCTGCCCGCGCTCGGCGACGCGATCGCGCCCGCCGTGCTGCTCGCGCAGGCGATCGGCCGCCTCGGCAACTACTTCAACCAGGAGCTCTACGGCCGCACCACCGAGGTGCCGTGGGGCCTCGAGATCTACGAGCGGTTCGACCCGGAGACCGGCGCGCGCGACATGATGAACGGCGTCTCGACCGGCCAGGTGCTCGAGGTCGTGCACCCGACGTTCCTGTACGAGCTGGTGTGGAACGTGCTGGTCGTCATCGCGCTGGTGCAGCTGGACAAGCGCTACCAGATCGGTCACGGTCGCCTGTTCGCGCTCTACGTCGCCGGCTACAGCTTCGGGCGCTTCTTCGTCGAGCTGATGCGCAGCGACGAAGCCACCCAGATCCTCGGCATCAGGATCAACTCCTTCACCGCCGCCCTCGTATTCCTCGGCGCCATGGCCTATTTCGCGCTGGCGACCAAGGGCCGCGAGACA
>NZ_JBHXMY010000175.1:0-10629 GCF_042720195.1 Nocardia sp. NPDC058497
GCTCGGCGCTCCCCATGCGGTGATCGTCTATGTCCATCCCACCATCAGGAACCCATCGTGACGCGTGGTGTGGCCTGGACGGTCTGGCCCACACGCTCGACCAACAGAGCCATTTCGTAGCCCACCTGACCGATGTCACACGAGGTGTTGGTCAGGACAGCGAGATACGAGCCGTCGCCGACTGCCATGAGCAGTAGGTAACCGTGCTCCATCTCGACAACGGACTGCAGTACCGTTCCGCCTTCGAACAGATTCGACACACCGACGGACAGGCTTGCCAGTCCGGCGGTCACGGCGGATAACTGCTCGGCGCGGTCGACCGGAAGCTGGGCACTCGCGGCCATCAGCAGGCCGTCAGCCGAGACCAGGACGGCATGGGCTACGCCAGGAACCTCGTTGGCGAAGTTCGAAACCAGCCAATCCAGCTGACGGTTCGTACCACCTAGATCGGGGTTCATCGGTCTCCTTTATCTCCGGTTAGGTTCATTGCCTTCATTGCGCGGCCATCCCGGACGCCCTGCTGGTGACGACTCAAGCTGGACCTGATCGTTTCGGGATCACGTTGCGGGGTGCTGTCGGCCTTGCCGGTCACACCGCCAGGCACGAGCCTGCCGCCCGGATTGCGCTGAGGCAAGCCCGCAGCGGTACGAACCTCGGGCTGAGCCTCGCTGGCCCGGCGCGCGGCCTGCCAACCTTCGTCACCCGGTGATTCGAAGGCAGCGGCCATCTGGGACCGGTCGGAATTCTCGTCCGTGAGCCACGCAGACATCATCTCCGCGAAGATCGGCGTTCCGCCCATGACGGAATCACCCTCCGGTGCCGGCTGCAACCTGGTCTGGAAGAACGACGCAGCCTTCACCGGATTCGACCGGTAGCTGTGCCGACCCGGATCGCGCCCTGCCGACGCAGCGTTCTCCGGTCCCGCAGGATCCGGATCCCGTTGCGGCAGCGCCACTCCTGGCCCGGCGTTCGCCTGCGGTACCACAGTAGCGCCGGGATCGCGCTGGGGCAGCCCAATCGGCGCAGCCGGACGCTGAGCCTGACCGTTCGGTGCTTCCCGCTGCGGCAGACCGGGCGCGGGAGCACGCTGCGGCAGACCGTTCTCGCCGGAATCCCGCTGCGGCGCAGGGGCGCCACGCTGCGGCAGACCGTTGGCCGGACGCTGCTGCTGACCGGCCACCGGATCACGCTGCGGCAGACCGTTCGGCTGCGCGCCACGCTGCGGCAGCCCGTTGGCCGGATCGCGTTGCGGCAGACCACCGGTCTGCTCACGCTGCGGCAGACCGTTCGACGGGTCACGCTGCGGCAGACCACCGGTCTGCTCACGCTGGGGCAGGCCGTTCGACGGATCACGCTGCGGCAGACCACCGGTCTGGTCGCGGTGCGGCAGGCGCGGCGCCGGATCACGCTGCGGCAGACCGTTGGACGGGGACCGCTGCGGCAGACCGGACGCGGGATCACGCGTCACCGGACCGGAATCACGCTGCGGCGCACCGTTGCCCGACGGGTCGCGCTGAGGCAACCCGGTCGACGGATCACGCTGCGGCAGACCACCGGTCTGCTCACGCTGCGGCAGGCCATTGGACGGATCACGCTGGGGTAGGCCACCGGTCTGGTCCCGCTGGGGCAGGCCGTTGGCCGGACGCTGCGGCAGACCACCGGCCGACGGGTCGCGCGGCGGCGCGCCGTTGGCGCCCGGCGACCGCTGCGGCAGACCACCGGCGGTGGTGTCGCGCTTCGGCGGCGCGGTGTCGCGCGGCGGCTGGGCCTGATCGCGCGACGGAGCGCCGTTCGCGCCCGGCGACCGCTGCGGCAGACCACCGGCGAGCGACTGCGGGGCACCGGCGGGCTTGGGCTCGCCCGGCTGACCCGGCGCGGGCGGTGCGCCCTGCGGACGCTGCGGCGCACCTGGTCCGCCCGGCGCGACACTGCGCTTGGGCAGGCTGGCCGCGGCGAGCTTGCCACGCTGCGGCGAGTTGCCCTGACCGGGCGCGGCCGGACGCAGGGTCGGCGACGACTGCTCGGCGGCGTCCTGCTGCGCACCCTGGGCCATCGAGTTGCCCGGCTGACGCTGCGGCAGACCACCGGCACCGGCCGCGATCGGACCGCTGCCCGGGTCGACGGTGACCATCACGTTGCCACCCGGGGTGCGGGTGATCGCGCGGGTCTGCATCGTGCTCGGCTGGTTCTGCGGGTTCGGGCGCTGCTGCTGTGGCGGCTGCTTCTGCACCTGCTGCGGCGCGATCACCGGGCCACCGGCGCCGGTGACGATCAGGCCGACCGGCACGTGCACGGTGACGGTGACACCCGGATCGCGCGCGGTGTCGAAGGTCGGACGCAGCCGCACGGTCAGCCCGTGCCGCTCGGCGAGCCTGCCGACCACGAACAGACCCATGTGGCGGGCGGTGTCGGGGCCGGGCTCGGCGGTCTGCTCGAGCCTGCTGTTGATCTCCGACATCTCCTGGGGCGGCATACCGATACCGCGGTCGGCGACCTCGATCAGCAGACCCTGATCGTGGGCCTGGGCGAAGGTGAACTTGACGTCGGTCTCCGGCGGGGAGGCGCGCAGCGCGTTGTCGAGCAGCTCGGCGAACAGGTGCGCCATATCGGAGGCTGCCGGTTCGATCAGCGAGCCACGCGGGGTGGCGCCGAGCTTGACCCGCTCGTAGTCCTCGACCTCGGAGATCGCGGCACGCAGCACGTCGGCGATCTCGACCGGGGCCGACTTGGTCCTGCGCTGCTTGGTGCCCGCGAGGATCAGCAGGTTGTCACCGTTACGGCGCATGCGCGCCGCGAGGTGGTCGAGGCGGAAGAGGTTCTCGAGCAGGCGCGGGTCCTTCTCGTCGTACTCCATCGCCTCGATGAGGGTGAGCTGATGGTCGACGAGCGACTTGGACCGGCGGGCCAGGGTCTCGAACATGTCGTTGACCTGCGAACGCATCTGCGCCTGATCACTCGCCAGGCGCAGCGCCTGACCGTGGATGTCGTCGACGGCGCGGGCGAGCTGACCGATCTCCTCGTCGGAGCGCACCGGCATCGGCTCGAGCGGCACGTCCTCGGGCGCGGCGCCGTTGCGGAGCTGGGCGACCTCGTGCGGCAGATCGGACTCGGCGACGCGCAGCGCGGCAAGGCGCAGGCGGTGCAACGGCACGATCATCGAGCGGGCGACGAACACGGCGAGCAACAGCGCGGCCAGGATCGTCGCGATGACGACGCCGGTGTAAGTCCAGGCGCCGGTCGCCGCGGCGGAGGTCCGGTCGTCCATGGATGTCTCGACGGTGTTGGTCGACTCATCGACGATGCCCTCGTAAGCCTCGAGGCTGGTGTACAGCGAGGTACGCATCTCGCTGACCGGGAGTATTCCCGCCTGCACCTCAGGACGGCTCATCAGGTTCAGCCTGGTGTCGGCCTCTGCCGTAAGTTTCACGACAGTCTGGTCGCCGTCCGGGAAGCGGTGGGCAAACACACCGAGCAAGTGCCGCTCGGTCGCGACACCGCTGCGAAACTTCTGTTCACCCGATTCGATGCCGCGCAATACCTCGGTGAGTCCGGCGAGCTGCTGGATCAGCGCTGATCGCGTGTTGAGCGAGTCGACCAGGCGGAGCTTGGCCAGGTCCATCACCGGATCGCTGACCTGGGCGACGGCGGTCTCGACGATAGTGACGCCGTCCTTCGTCACCTGCGAGACCGAAGCCAGCGCTGTATCCGCCGAGGCTGTCGGCGCCTTGCCCTGCGCGCGCACATTCTCGGCGTGCTCGATCATCCGCTCGAGCGCGGCATGGGCCTTGGGCAGGCCGGTCAGCTTGCCCAGCGACGCCTTGGCCGCGGCGATCGCGGTGGCGAGATCGGCGAGGTCCCTGTCGGTGACCAGGGCGACGCCCGGACCGACCTGCACCATCTGGCTGCCGGTCACCTGCGCCGAGGTAGCACTCAGGGCGGTAACCGACGGAATCGTGTCTACCTGCTCGTTGATAGTGGCGAGCCGGTTGGCTTCCGAGAACTCCGAGGTAATTCTCGACACGCCGAGCCCGACCGCGACCGCGAGCGGCACGGCGAGCACGGCCGTAACCTTCCAACGCAGGTCCCAGTTGCCGAGCGCCCAGCGCTTGCTGCCGGACCTAGCGGCGTCACGCATCTCCCACTCACTTTCCAATCTGGCCTCGTACCTTGCGCCATCAGCGAACCCTCACAGGCGCGTTGCTGGCTCACCAGAGTTGACTGGCCGAGAACTGCGGCTGGCCGAGAAATTGCGTCTACGACTGCCCGAATTAAGTGACAACAGATTCTAACGGATCAATAACTTCTTGGGCGACTCCCGGTAGAGGTCCGCTCGATGACCTGCCCGTTCCAGGCAAAACCAAAGGTCGCGGCACCGCATCGGGTGTCGCGTGAAGTCTGCCACAATCATCAGGATCTATCGAGCGGGCATCGAGGCGAGGCTAGGGAGTCACGGGTTTGGACACCGAACACGAGTACCGACCGGTCTATCAGACCAGCCTGGTCGATCCAGCCCACTTCTGGTCCGCCGCAGCTCAGGCCATCGAGTGGGATATCGCGCCGCAGCAGATCGTCGACGCCGCCGACAAGCACGCGACCCGCTGGTTCCCCGATGCCCGGCTCAATACCTGCGTCAACGCGCTGGACCGGCACGTGCGGGCAGGCACCGTCGCCGAGGGCGGACACGCCGATCAGGCCGCCCTCATATTCGTCTCCGCTATGACGGACACCACCACCGTTCTCACCTATACCGAGCTGCTCGACGAGGTCGCCCGATTCGCCGGGGCCATGCGCGATCTCGGTGTCGTCGCCGGTGACCGGGTCGTGATCTACCTGCCGATGATCCCCGAGGCCGTGATCGCGATGCTGGCCTGCGCCCGCATCGGCGCGGTGCACTCGGTGGTGTTCGGCGGGTTCGCCGCGCCCGAGCTGGCCGCCCGCATCGACGACGCCGAACCGGTCCTGGTGGTCACCGCCTCGGGCGGGATGGAACCCACCCGCCGCATCGAGTACCCACCGATCGTGCTGCAGGCGCTCGACCTGGCCCAGACGGCGTCGGTGCGCACGGTGATCGTCAAGCAGCGCCCGCAGTTCCCGACCATCGAGTTCCCGGCCGCGCAGCCCGCCACCGATGTGCTGCCGTCCTCGGAGCAGACCGTCGCCGCCCGCTGGGTCGACTGGGACGCCACCGTCGCCGACGTGACTCCGGCCGAGCCGGTCTCGGTCGCCGCGACCGATCCGCTCTACATCCTCTACACCTCGGGGACCACCGGAAAGCCCAAGGGCGTGGTGCGCGACAACGGCGGGCACGCGGTCGCGCTGTCCTGGTCGATGCGCAATATCTACGACGTCGGCCCTGGTCAGGTGTTCTGGGCGGCCTCCGATGTGGGCTGGGTCGTCGGCCACTCCTACATTGTCTACGCGCCGCTGCTCGTCGGCGCGACGACCCTGCTCTACGAGGGCAAACCGGTCGGCACCCCCGACGCCGGGGTGTTCTGGAAGATCATCGACAAACACGACGTGCGGGTGCTGTTCACCGCGCCGACGGCCTTGCGCGCCATCCGCCGCGCCGACCCCGAGGCGACCGCGGCGCGCCGCCACGATCTGTCGCGACTGCGCGCGCTGTTCTGCGCGGGTGAGCGCCTCGACCCGGCCACCTTCGAGTGGGCGACCGGCACGCTGCTGGCCGCGCATCCCGATACCCCGGTCGTCGACCACTGGTGGCAGACCGAGACCGGCTGGCCGATCTGCGCCGACCCGCTCGGCCTGCAGGAGCTGCCGGTCAAGCCAGGTTCGTCCTGCGTGCCGGTGCCCGGTTACCGGCTGCGCGTCCTCGACGCGAACGGCAATCCGGTGGCGACCGGCGTCGAGGGCAATATCGTCATCGGGCTGCCGCTGCCACCCGGTGCGCTGACCGGCCTGTGGCGCGACCGCGACCGGTTCATCCGCTCGTACCTGTCGACCTTCCCCGGCCACTACCTGACCGGCGACTCCGGCTACTTCGACGAAGACGGCTACCTCTACGTTCTCGGCCGCAGCGACGACGTGATCAACATTGCCGGCCATCGCCTGTCGGCGGGCAGCATCGAGGCCGCGATCGCCGGCCACGACGCCATCGCCGAATGCGCCGTGATCGGCGTCCCCGACGAGCTCAAGGGCGCCCTGCCGCTGGCTTATGTGGTGCTCAAGCAGGGCGTCGAGGTCGATCCCGAGCAGCTGCGGACCGAGCTGGCCGAGCGGGTGCGCGAGCAGATCGGCGCCATCGCCACCCTGCACAGCGCGATCATCGTCTCCGGCCTGCCCAAGACTCGCTCCGGCAAGATCCTGCGCAAGACGATCCGCCAGCTCACCGCGGGCGAACACGTCGAGCCCCCGGCCACCATCGAGGACCCGGCGGTGCTCACCGCACTGTCCGACCGCATCCTCGCCAATCCCCCGCTCGGCATACCGCAGCCCGCCGCGGACGACTCGCCGACTCCCGATCTCGACGGCGACCCGGTGGCGCCGACGACCTGACCACAGCGGTCGGCGGCGCTGCGCGCCCATAGGATTGCACCGTGACCGATCGTGCTGCCGCTACTGTCCTGGTCGTCGACGACGACGAGGATGTCCTCGCCTCGGTCGAACGTGGCCTGCGACTGTCCGGGTTCCAGGTGCTGGTTGCCCGCGACGGCGCCGCGGCGCTGCGCGCGGTGTCCGAGCGCGCGCCCGACGCCGTCGTCCTCGACATGAACATGCCCGTGCTCGACGGCGCGGGCGTGGTGACGGCGTTGCGCGCGATGGGCAACGACGTGCCGATCTGTGTGCTCAGCGCCCGCGCCTCGGTCGACGACAGGATCGCGGGCCTCGAGTCCGGCGCCGACGACTACCTGGTGAAACCGTTCGAGCTGGCCGAACTGGTGGCCAGGATCCGAGCCCTGCTCCGCAGGCGCACCGACGTGCCGGAGCCCGCCGCACCGGGCGCGATCACCGTCGGCCCGCTGCAGATCGATGTGGCGGGCTACCGGGCGCTGTTGCACGGCAAGGAAATCGAGCTCACCAAACGCGAATTCGAATTGTTGTCGACGCTGGCCAGGAATGCGGGTGTGGTGTTGACGCGGGAACGGCTGCTCGAATTGGTGTGGGGTTACGATTTCATAGCCGATACGAATGTCGTCGACGTGTTCGTCGGATACCTGCGACGCAAACTCGAAATAGATGACACGCCAAGGATTTTGCACACCATTCGCGGCGTCGGGTTCGTGCTCCGGGAACCGAAATGACCGGGGCCCCGCCGAAACGCCGTCGGAGACAATCGTTTTCGCTGCGAACCAGAGTCGCCGGCGCGGCCGCGGCGGGTGCCGTCATCATCGTCACGATCGCCGCGTTCGTGGGTTTCCAGGCGATCGAACGCAACAATGTGACCCAGACCGATCAGCAGCTCGAGATCGCCTCGCGCATTGTGCTGATCGAGCCGGTGCTGGCGACCGGTTTCGTCAACCTGACCGGCTTGCAGACCACGATGGCGCTCACCGTGCGCGACAACGGCCAGGTGACCGCGTCCAGCTCGACCCAGCTGCCCGATCTGCCGCCGGGCTCGCGGACCGTCGAGGTGAACGACCAGCCGTACCGGGTCCTCACCACCACCGAGAACCAGCCGGCCGGACGCACCGTCTCCCTCGCTATCCCGACCACCGAGTCGGCCAAGGCCACCGCCGACCAGCAGCGCTGGGTGCTCGCGGGCGCGGCGATCGCGGTGGCGGCGGCAGCGGCGCTGGGCTGGCTGCTCGCCGGGCGCGCCGTCGGCCCGATCGTGAAGCTGACCAAGCAGGTCTCGGCGCGCAGCGCCTTCGGTGATCCGGACAACCAGGCCCAGCCGGTCGACGGGTCCGGTGTCGACGAGGCGGTGAAGCTGGCCGACGCGGTCAACACCATGCTGGCCCGCGTCGACGAGGCCCAGGCCGAGACCGCCGCCGCGCTGGAGACCGCCCGCGATTTCGCCGCCGTCTCCGCGCACGAGCTGCGCACCCCGCTGACCGCGATCCGCACCGACCTCGAGGTCCTGCGCACCCTCGACCTCACCGACGAGCAGCGCCGCGAGATCCTCGACGACCTCGCCCGCAACGAGACCAGGGTCGAGACCACCCTGACCGCGCTGGAACGCCTGGCCCGCGGTGATCTCACCGCCGAAGCCGACCACGTCCCCACCGATGTGGCGGATCTGTGCGACCAGGCCGCCCACGACGCCATGCGCCACAATCCGGGCCTGTCGGTGCGGATCGACACCGACGCCGAGCTCGTCACCCGCGGGCTGCCCGCGGGCCTGCGCCTCGCCGTCGACAACGCGCTGACCAACTCCGTGAAACACGGCGGCGCTACCCACGCCGTCGTCTCGGCGCATCGCACCCCGGGCGATCACATCGTCATCGCCGTCGACGACAACGGCACCGGCGTGCCCGTCGCCGAGCGCGACACGGTCTTCGCCCGCTTCGCCCGCGGCACCAATGCCAGCAAGGGCGGTTCCGGGCTCGGCCTGGCACTGGTGGCCCAGCAGGCCCAACTGCACGGCGGGCGGGCCTATTTCGAGGACAGCCCCCTCGGCGGTGCGCGCCTGGTGCTCGACCTGCCGGTCCGCCGCACACCGTAGACAGCGAAAAGCCCCGCACCCGTGTGACACGGATGCGGGGCCGAATTCACTTGCCTAGCAAACGTTCAGCCATCGAGCGGCCGACCGCGGAGTCCACGAGGGATCAGGGCAGGACCTGCGGGATCGCCTCCGGGATGACCAGACCGATGACCGCGCCGATAACGGCACCGGTGATCGCCATGGAGATTCCCGAGGAGAGCAGGCAGAAGAAGTAGCCGACGATGATCGCCGCCAGGGCGGGGATGCAGAGGATCGCCGCGGACAGCGCGCCGACCGTGGCACCGGCGGCCGCACCGTTCTGGGCCGGGTCGTGGTTGGCCGCCGACGGGTCGGTGGCGATGTTCTTCAGCTCGGTGCTGGTGTCGGCCGACAGCTGCGGGGCCATCGACAGGGTCTTACCGTCCTCGGAGACCACCGAGGCGATCGCGATGGCGTTGCCGTCGACGGTGTTGAGCTTCAGCGGGACCTCGCCCACGGTGACGCCGGCGGCGGACACCACGGTGACGGCGTCGGGGGTGACGACGAACCGGGCGTTGTCGACGGTCGCGGAGATGGTGCGCAGGTCCGGCGAGACGACGGTGCGGAAGTCGACGCCCTCGGCGGCACCGGCGCTGGACAGGCCGGTGGCGATCTGCGCCTGGCGCTCGGTGTCGACGTCAGCGACGGCGGTGCCCGTGGTGACCAGCGAGGTGGCCACGGCCAGCGGCAGCGCGGCGACGAGCGCGCGACGGCCGACGCGAGTGATGTTGCGGTGGAACATGTTCGATGTCTCCCTCCCGATGCCCCCGGCGAATCCCCGAACCCCCGGACGAATCGAAAAAATTCTCGATGTCGATTGACTCGAGATTTGTACCGAACAGATCGAGCCAATGGAAGCTCCTGTGACGCAAGCCATATCGGCTACGGGTTTCACAGTCCCGGTGACCGGGAAAAGCCGTGTCGGCCACACCCTCCGGCACACCGGCAGCTATCCCCGCGCGGCTTCCTCACCGAACTCTCAGACATCTCCCACGACCCGGCGCGAACTCTGCCGATACCGTCGGCGCCGTGATCGGAAAACGTGCTCGTGTCGCCTGTCTCGTCGCTGCCATCGCGCTGGCGGGTGGTGGTATCGCCGCGTGCGCGGGCGCGGGCGACACCCCTACCGGATTCGCGTTGGTCAATGCCGATACCGGGCCGACCGGGGACCGTGTCGCGGCGGCCGTGCGAGAGGCGGGCGGCTACGAGTGGACGGTCGCGAAACCGGGTGAGATCGACCCGGCCGACTACGCCGCGGTGATCACCCTGCCCGCGGACCTCACCTCCTCGATGGCCACGCTGGCCTCGCCGGAACCCCAGCGCGCCAAGGTCACCGTCACCGCGCACGAGGGTGCGGACGAGGGCACGGTGAACGGCGCTGTCGCCGCGGTGACCCACCGGATCGGCGCCTCCGGAGTCGACGCCGCGCTCGCCGCGGTCTCGCAGGCGCGCAATCAGATGACCTCGGTGCAGTTCACCGCGCAACTGCTGAGCGCGGGGGTGAACGCGGCCGCCGACGGCGCCGACCAGTTCAGTGGCGGCGCCCAGGAGATGCTCGGCTTCCTCGACTTCGCGAAACAGGGTGCGGGAGAACTCACTTCGGCCATCGAGCTGCTGAATCAGACGGTGGACGGCGCGGCCACCCAGGCGAACCAGCTCGCCGACGCGCTCGGCGCGACCGGTGTCACCATCGCGGGCGTGGAGCGCAGCGCCACCGCCCTCGGCACCGGCCTCGACCAGATCCTGCCGCTGCTGCGCGCGCTGCCGTTCGCGAACGATCCCCAGCTGGCCGACATCATCACCAAACTCGAAGCGCTGCGCGGCATCTCGAGTCAGGCGGGCACCCAGCTGACCGGCCTGGCGGAACTGACCGGCGCCGCCGTCGACCCGAACACCGACCTCGGCACCCTGCTGCGCACTGTCGTCACCCGCCTCGACAGCGCCCGCGACCAGCTCACCCAGGGCGCCGAGCTCGCCAAGGGCCTGCC
>NZ_JBHXMY010000176.1:0-10574 GCF_042720195.1 Nocardia sp. NPDC058497
CTTATTTTTTTTATATGACACGGACACATTACAAGTCCCACTTGGGGGGCCCCCGCCCCCGCCCCCCCCTCGAGGTATTTCCGGGGCCTATGCCAGCGCGGACAGCACCTCGGGCAGGTCCTCGGTGTGCACGACCGCCAGCCGCTGGGTCGCGCGGGTCAGCGCCACGTAGAGATCGTTGAGCCCGCGCGGTGATTCGTCCAGGATCGCCTGTGGCTCCGCCAGGTACACCCGGTCGAACTCGAGACCCTTCGCGTCGTGCACGGTCAGTACCTGCACCGATTCACCGGCCAGCGCTGACAACTCGGGCACGAGCGCGGCGGGCGCGAGCACGGCACTGGTGCCGGGTCCGTGTTCGGCCTCGAGCAGCCGGGCCAGTTCGCCCGCCACCGCGTCGGGCCGAACCCGGTGTGCGCGCGGGGGATTGCCGGAGTCGCGGACCGAGCGCGGCACCTGCACACCCGGATCGATCGCGGCCAGGACATCGGCGGCGACGGCCATGATCTCGGCCGGGGTGCGGTAGTTCACGGTGAGCTCGGTGAGCTTCCAGCGTTGCGCCACATACGGTTCCAGCACCCGCTGCCACGACGACGCGCCCGCCGGATCACCGGTCTGGGCGACATCGCCGACCACGGTGATCCACCGGTTCGGGATGCGCCGCATCACCATCCGCCACGCCATCTGCGACAGTTCCTGCGCCTCGTCGACGATCACGTGCCCGTAGGTCCAGGTGCGGTCGCCCGCCGCGCGCTCGGCGGTGGTCTGCCGGTTGCCGAATTCCTGGCGCTGGGCCAGCTGGGAGGCGTCGATGAGGTCGTAGGCCATCAGGATCTCGGGGTCGAGCTCGTCCTCGATGTCCTGCGGCGCGGAACCGGTGAGGATGTCGAGGGCGTCCTGCGCCTCGGCCAGCTGGGCGCGCCAGCGGCGGCGGGAGCGCTCGCGTTCCTCGGTGTCGTCCACGCCGAGCAGTTCGGCCAGCTCGTCGAGCAGCGGGGCGTCGGCTGCGCCGAACGTGCCGTCGTCGGTGCGCACCAGTTCGGCCCGGTCCTCGGGGCCCAAGGTCTTGGCGGCGCGGTCGAGGCGGGCGGGGTCGGCGAGCAGGTCGGCCAGCACCTCCTGCGGCGACAGGATCGGCCACAGCTTGCCGATAGCGGCCTGGACCTGCGGGTCGGCGCGCATCTCGTCACCGATCTCGCTGAGGTCGGCCGAGCTGAGCAGGCTCGTCCCGCCGGACAGGTCGGCGCCCATGGTCGCGGCCAGCTGATCGGTGAGCGCGTCGATCACCGAGGACGCGAAGATCGGCCTGGCCAGATTGTGCGGGCGGCGCGACGACCTCGCCCGGCCGCGGGCCTTGGTCGCGATCTTGCGGTCCAGCGTGACCGGATAGCCGTCGAAGGTGAGCCGGACCGGCTCCGACGGCACTTCCTGGCGATCACGCACCGCCTGCTTGAGCACCTCGAGCATGTCGAGCGAGCCCTTGATCTCGCCAGCGCGCAGCGAATCCTCCCTGACCGCCTTCACGCCGGGGTACAGGTCGCCGATGGTGGACAGCAGCACGCCGGTCTCACCGAGCGAGGGCAGCACCTGGCCGATGTAGTCGAGGAAGGTGGCGTTCGGGCCGATGATCAGCACGCCGCTCTTGGCCAGCTGCTGGCGGTAGGTGTAGAGCAGGTAGGCGGCGCGATGCAACGCGACCGCGGTCTTGCCGGTGCCCGGTCCGCCCTGCACGACGAGCACGCTCTTGTGCTCGGAGCGGATGATCGCGTCCTGCTCGCTCTGGATCGTCTCGACGATGTCGTTCATGTGCCCGGTGCGGGCGGCGTTGAGCGCCGACAGCAGCGCGCTCTCGCCGCCGACGCCGTCGTCTTCGCCGACCACGCCGTCGCGCTCGGCGGCGCGCAGATCCAGATACTCGTCGTTGATCGCGGTGACCGCGCGGTTGCGCGAACGGATGTGCCTGCGGCGGACCACGTCCTCGGGGTTGGCGGTAGTCGCCAGGTAGAACGGGCGAGCCAGGGGAGCGCGCCAGTCCAGCAGCAGCGGCTCGTAGTCGTTGTCCTCGTCGAGGATGCCGAGCCTGCCGATGTAGCGCGACTCGGGCTCGCTGCCGTCCAGGTCGATCCGGCCGAAGCACAGGCCGTGCTCGGCGGCGTCGTATTTGGCCAGGTCCTCGCTGTAGAGCTGGGTGAACGACTCGCGTTCACTGCGTGCCTGCGGGGTGCCGCCGGTTTCCAGCAGCACGGTCTTCAGCCGGTTCTGCGCGTAGTCGCGCATGCCGTCGAGCCGGTCGTAGAGCACCGAGAGGTACTGCTGTTCCGCGGCGCGTTCATCGGCGAGGCGGTCGGGCAAAACAGGACTCCTTTGTCACCGGCGAGAACAGAGTTGTCGAGTCTACTCGGCGAAGAGATCGTCACCGACGATCGGCGTGAAGTGCTCGACCACGGGAAACGGATCGTAGAAGTGGTGCAACAGCGCGCGCCAGCGCTGGTATTCCGGCGATCCGCGGAAACCCTCGGTGTGGTCGGTCAGTTGCGCCCAGCGCACCAGCAGCAGATAGCTGTCCGGACGTTCGACGCACTTCGACAGCGACAGCCCGCCGAAACCGGGCATCGACGCGATGATCGGATACGCCTGCGCGAACGCGACCTCGAAGGCCTCGGCGAGTCCGGGGCGCACGGGCAGTATGGCGTGTTCGACAATCACGCCGAACAGTCTGTCAGGAGGCGTGGGTGTTGTTCGAACGTCGATTCTGACCGAGACCGAGGTCACGATGACCCGAGGGCTTGTCCCGGTACATCGCCAGGTCGGCGTCGTGCAGGACGGCCTCGGGGGTGCGCAGTTCGTGCGGGCCGAGCTCGGTGATGCCGATCGAGGCGCTCACCTCCAGCCGGTGCCCGCGGGCGATGATCGGCTCGGCCATCGTGGTGCGCAACCGCTCGACAAGTCCGGGCAGGTCGGCGCGGTGCGGATGACCGGCGAGCAGCACCAGGAACTCGTCGCCGCCGAGCCTGCCGACCAGGTCCTCGGCGCGCAGCGCGCGCTGCAACCGCTGGGCGACGATCTGCAGCACCGTGTCGCCGATCGCGTGGCCGAGGGTGTCGTTGATCGCCTTGAAGCCGTCGAGATCGATGAACAGCACCGTGGTGACCAGGCTGCCGGCTTCGTCGGCCAGCGCCGCCGAGAGCTGCGACAGGATCAGCGAGCGGTTGGCCAGCCCGGTCAGCGCGTCGTGGGTGGCCTGGTACTCGAGCTGGCGCCTGCTGGCCCTGAACTCGGTGATGTCGGCGAACGAGGACACCCCGGAGGAATCGGGGCTGTCCGGGTTGAGCAGCCGGCAGCTGCACGACAACCACACCTGATGGCCGTCGGTGTGTTCGACGCCGAAGATGAACCCGGTGACGGCCTCGCCGGTCGCGAGGGTGTGCGCCATCGGATGCCGGCCGGCCGGCAGCGGCTGCCCGTTGCGGTCGATCAAGGTCACGGGCAGTTCGTCGATGGTGCGGCCGACCATCGGCGTCGCGTCGTCGATGCCGAGTATCCGTTTGCCCGCCGGATTGATCGACTCCAGCCGACCGCGTGGATCGATGACGAGCACGCCTTCCTCCAGCTGCGACACCACCGTCGTGAAGTGCGCTTCGGCCCGCCGCGCCGACGCCTCGGCGGCCCGCTGTGCGGTCAGGTCGTGCACGACCACCTGGTAGGCGAGTTTGTCCTGCCACGCCGTGAGCACCGCCACGGTCTGGACCGGAACCGTGCGGCCGTCGATACGGACCAGATCCATCTCGGTGGGCGGCGAGGCGGCGCCCTCTGCGGTCAGCTGGTCGATCCGCTCGAGCATCGCGGGGATCGAATCGGGATCGACGAATCGCACGACCGGCATTCCGAGCAGCTCGTCGGCCGAGCGCGCGCCGAGCAATCGCACCATCGCGGGATTGACGAAAACGACCGTCCCCGCCTCGTGCACACAGATCGCGTCGGGCGTGTGTTCGACCAGCGACCGGTACCGCTGTGCGAGCTGCTCGGCGCTCGCCGCGTCGGTATTGGCTTCTCCCACTGTGAAACCCCCGATCTCGACCTGGTCTGGCAACGGCGAAACAGGACTAGTGTGGTGACCCTCGATGAGATCCGCGAGGAGCGAGGTGAAATCGGGCGTGCTTCCCGGCAGCAGGGTCCACCATCTCGATTCTATGTCGATCGCAGGCATAGGTGTCGTCTCCGGCTACGGCTGGAGCCGCGAACAGCTGTGGCAGGGGGTCATGGGTGGAAAACCGGCCGCCCGTTTGTACCCCGGGTACGGCCCCGATCGCGATCAGCACGCCTGGGTGGGCCGGGTGCCCGACGGCGGTGATCCAGCTCACGGTCGAAGCCTGTTCGGGCGTGCCGTCCACGCGGCGGCCGTGGAGGCGGTGGCGGATGCCGAGGCCCGTGGCTGGCGCCGGGACGGCAGGACGGTCGGCCTGGTGCACGCGTTCACCCTGGGCGATGTCGCCGACTGGCGCGACTTCTATCTGGTCGATCACGGCCACCGGCGTTCCCGTGACTACCTGCGATTGCTGCCGTCGACCCCCATCTCGGTGGTCATGCAGGAGTTCGGTTTCCACGGTCCCGCGATGAACGTGTCCGCCGCGTGCAGTTCGGGTACCGCCGGGCTGCTCACCGCGAAGATGTGGCGCGACGCGGGCCTGGTCGACGACGTGCTGTGCATCGCCACCGACATCTCGGCGACGCCCGATATGCTGGAGCATTTCGTCCGGTTGGGCGCCGCGGTCGCCGACGCCGACCCGTTCACCGCGTGCAGGCCGTTCCAGGACGACACCCTCGGCTTCACCATCGCGGAGGCCTCGGCGGCCTTCCTGCTCTCCGACGCCGTCGACACGCCCTATGCCCGGATCCTCGGCGGCGCGATGACCAACGACGCCTTCCACGTCGTCTCGGTCGAGCCGACCCACACCCAGCTCATCGCCTGCGCCCGGCGCGCGCTGACCGTGGCCGGGATCGACGCCGCCGACGTGCGTTACGTCAACGCCCACGCCACGGGTACCAGGCAGTGCGACGCCGCCGAACGCGCCGTGCTGACCGCCGTTTTCGGCGATCGTCCCGTGATCACCGCGCTCAAGCCGCTCACCGGGCACTGCCAGGGCGCGTCCGCGGCCGTCGAGGTCGCGGTGATCGCGCTGTCCTACGAGCGCGGCATCGCCGTGTCGGCACCGGTCATGGCGCCCGCGCACCCGCGGCTGCTCGACGGACCTGCTCCGATGACCGGCGGATTCACGGTGAAACTGTCGATGGGCATGGGCGGCAACAACGGCGCGGTCGTTCTCGGGCCCGCCTGAACCGCCGGGCTCAGTCGCCCTCGCCCGCGTCCGGCCCACCGGCCAGCTCGTACCCGCCGGTGGTCGGCGAGTCCTGGGGCAGCGGTACCGCCCAGCGCAGCTGGGTTCCCGTCATCTCCGGGTGATCGCCGTCGGCGTCCGGGCGTTGCGCGGGCCCGATGTCGAAGTGCCCGCCCGCCTCCAGGGCGCGCTGCTCGAGATTGCGCAGCCCGCTGCGGATCACGTGATTGGGGATGCCCCAGCCGTTGTCGCTGACGGTGATCGTCAGGTCGTCGGCCACGTCGATGACGATCGCGACCGTATCGGCCCCGGAATGGCGCACCGCGTTGCTCACCGCCTCGCGGACCACGGCCTCGGCATGGTCGGCCAGTTGCGGATCGAGCACGGACAGGGGGCCTGACACCTGGATCGTGGCCCGCATGGCGATGTCGGCGGTCTGGCGCCGGATCGCCAGCTCGAGTCGCTGCTGCAGGCCCGCGCTGTGGCCGGGGCCGCTGGCGTGCAGGTCGAAGATGGAGGTCCTGATCTCCTGCACCACTTCTTGCAGATCCATGATGACCGTCGACAGGCGTTGCCGCACTTCGGGAACCACCGTCTTGGGCAGCGTCGCCTGCATCGTCAGGCCGATCGCGAACAAGCGCTGGATCACGTGGTCGTGCAGATCGCGGGCGATGCGGTCGCGATCGGCGACGATATCGAGTTCGCGCATCCGCCGCTGGGCGTCCGCCAGCCGGACCGCGAGCGCGGCCTGATCGCAGAACGCGGCCGTCAGCTCCATCATCTCGTCGGAATACGGGGCGAAGCCGGGTGGCCGGATCGTCACCAGCACACCGAGCGTCGCGTCGGGCGTGCACAGCGGCAACACCAGAGCCGGTCCGGCACCGGGTGATTCGGCGTCGGCGAACTCGACCCCGAGCGTCGCCGTCGACATGTCGTCGAAGCGCAGCGGCGTGCGCCTGCTGAACGCGTCACCCAGGGCGGTGCCCGCGATCGGGACGGTCTGCCAGTCCTGTCCGGCATCGGGTCCGGTCCATTGCGTGATCACCAATTCCGAGATCTCGCCGGGCAATTCGTCCGGCACCGGCACCGAGGCCAGGAACGCCTGATGCGATCCGGTGAGGCCGCGCGCGTGATCGACCACATGCGCCAGCACCCGATCCGATTCGGTGCCTGCCAGGAATTCCGTCGCGATATCGCGGGTCGCCTCGATCCACGCCTGCCGGGTGCGGGCCTGTTCGTAGAGGCGCGCGTTGTCGACCGCGATCCCCGCCGCGGCCGCGAGCGCCAGCACGAGGACCTCGTCCTCCTCGGTGAACGGCTGTCCGTCGAATTTCTCGGTCAGATACAGGCTGCCGAAGACCTCGTCCCGAATGCGTACGGGCACACCGAGAAACGTGTGCATCGGCGGATGGCCCGCCGGAAAACCCACCGACGACGCGTGCTCGGTGAGATCGTCCAGCCGCAGCGGCGCCTTCTCCGCGAACACCGCGCCGAGCACGCCGTGGCCCGCGGGTAATCGCTCGATCCGGTTCCTGATCTGGTCGGGCATGCCCTCGTCGATGAACTGCGAGACCTGCCGATCGTGGCCGCGCACCGCGAGCGCGCCGTAGCGGGCGTCGACCAGGTTCATCGCCGTGCGCACGATCGTGCGCAGCGTTTCGTCCAGGTCGAGGCCCGCGGTGACCGTCAGCATGGCCTCGACCAGGCCGTCCATCCGATCGCGCGAGCCGATCATCACCTCGACCCGGTCGGCCACCTCGCCCAGCAGCGCGCGTAATCGCTGCTGCGACACGGTTCGGCCCACCGAATAGCGGCCGCTCCGACCGTCATTCGCCATCGCCGTATCCCGTCGCCGCACCACCCCAACCGTCGAACGCAAAGTCTAGTCCGCAATGTGGGGACTTTCGGCCCTTCACTCGCAAGGAGGGGAATGGTGGCATAGGGCACCGGGAAAAGGGATCGAGAAGTGGGGCAAGAGATGAATTCGTTGTCGACTACCCAGCACTGGACGACCGCCGCGGACCCGGAGCTCGCGGTGACCACCCGCGGCGAGGTACCACCGCAAGACGTCACCCGCGCTGTCCGCGCCATCACCCGCGTGATGCGCAGGCACCATCTCGACAGTCCGGCCCGCGTGCGCGTCACCGCGCCGCAGGGCTCCGACGAGCCGACCCTGGTGCAGGCCAACATCCGGACCAACGACACGCTGACCCGCGTGCAGGTCACCGGACCGGGCGGCTTCGCCGTCACCTTCGCCGCCGAGCGGCTCGATCGTCAGCTGGCCCGGCGCGCGGGCAAGGAAGCGCGCGGCGCGTGGCCGGACCCGGCGCGGCGCCCGCTGGCCCAGATCACCGAGACCAGGCCGATCATCCGCCGCAAGGACTGCGCGCTGATGACCGGCACCCCGCTGGAAGCCAGCACCGTGCTCGACGCGATGGACTACGACGCCTACCTGTTCACCGATGCCCAGACCGGCGAGGACGCGATCGTCACCTGGGCCGATCCGCACGGCGTCAGCCTGGCCAGGCAGCGGCACACCGCCGCGGCGGGGACCTCGGCCGAGCTGCCGCTCACCGCCAGCGCGATGCCGGTCCGCGTCGTGCAGGACGCCGCGCCGGTCTACGCCGAGGACGAGGCCTCCGACGTGCTGTGCACCGGCGGCCTGCCGTATCTGTTCTTCACCGACAGCCACACCGGCCGCGGAAACCTGCTCTACCGCCGCTACGACGGCGACCTCACCATCGTTGTCCCCTCCTGAGCTTTACGGCTCGCGCAGCTTGGTCGCCAGGACGGCGGCCTGGGTGCGGCGTTCGACCCCGAGCTTGGCCAGCAGGCGGGAGACGTAGTTCTTCACCGTCTTCTCGGCCAGGAACATCCGCGCGGCGATCTGCCGGTTGGTGAGTCCCTCGCCGAGCAGCTCGAGTAATCGGCGTTCCTGCTCGGTGAGCCCGGCCAGCGCGCCGGAGGGTTCGGTGCTGCGGCGCAGCCGGGCCCGCAACGCGTCGGCCGCGCGGGTGTCGAGCAGGGAATGACCGGCGCCGACCTGCTTGATCGCGTCGGCCAGCTTCATCCCGTCGATGTTCTTCACCACATAGCCGCTGGCGCCGGCGAGGATGGCGTCGAGCATGGCGTGCTCGTCGGAGAACGAGGTGAGGATCAGGCAGTGCAGGTCGTCGAACTCGGCCAGCAGATTGCGGCACAGTTCGATGCCGTTGCCGTCGGGCAGGCGCACATCCAGGACCGCGACGTCGGGCCGGGCCTCGCGAATGCGCACCATCGCCTCGGCGACACCACCCGCCTGACCGATCACCGTGAGTTCTGGATCACCCTCGAGCAGGTCGATCAACCCGCGCCGCACGATCTCGTGGTCGTCGACCAGGAACACCTCGAGCACGCCGGCTCCTTCATCATGTCGATCGTTCCACCCTTGCCGTTCAACATAATCCGCGTACCCGCGTCATGGGGCCTGGTCGGCGCACGACGTTCGTCACGCCCCCTGCACACGGCGCCCGCCGTCGGGGGCGCCGCGCTGCGCGCCGAAACTTGTCGGTGGGTCCGCCTAGCATGGCTGACGGGGGTTCATGTCCGGTCGGCGGATGACGATGGAGAAGGGATTCACCAGGTGGCGGAACGCCTCACTGTGCGCGGAGCTCGGGAACACAATCTCAAAGGTGTCGATCTCGATCTGCCTCGTGACAGCCTGATCGTGTTCACCGGTCTGTCCGGTTCGGGTAAGTCGAGCCTGGCGTTCGACACGATCTTCGCCGAGGGGCAGCGCCGCTACGTCGAGTCGCTGTCGGCCTACGCGCGTCAGTTCCTCGGGCAGATGGACAAGCCCGATGTCGATTTCATCGAGGGCCTCTCGCCCGCGGTGTCGATCGACCAGAAGTCGACCAACCGCAACCCGCGGTCGACGGTCGGCACCATCACCGAGGTCTACGACTACCTGCGCCTGCTCTACGCCCGCGCCGGCACACCGCACTGCCCGGTCTGCGGCGAGCTGATCGCCAAGCAGACGCCGCAGCAGATCGTCGACCAGGTGCTGGCGATGGAGGAGGGGATCAAGTTCCAGGTCCTCGCGCCGGTCGTGCGCACCCGCAAGGGCGAGTTCGTCGACCTGTTCGACCAGCTCAAGACCCAGGGCTACTCGCGTGTGCGGGTCGACGGCGTGGTGTATCCGCTCACCGATCCGCCGAAGCTGAAGAAGCAGGAGAAGCACGACGTCGAGGTCGTCGTCGACCGGCTCGCGGTGAAGTCCGCGTCCAAGCAGCGGCTCACCGACTCCATCGAGACGGCGCTGCGGCTGGCCGACGGCATCGTCGTGCTGGACTTCGTCGACCGCGACGAGCACGCCCACGACCGGGAGCGCCGCTTCTCCGAGCGCCTGGCCTGCCCGAACGGCCACGCGCTCGACATCGAGGATCTCGAGCCGCGCTCGTTCTCCTTCAACTCGCCCTACGGCGCCTGCCCCGATTGCACCGGCCTCGGCATCCGCAAGGAGGTCGACCCGGAACTGGTGGTGCCCGATCCCGAGCTGAGCCTGGCCGAGGGCGCCATCGCGCCGTGGTCGCGCGGGCAGACCGCCGAGTACTTCAACCGGCTGCTGTCGGGCCTGGCCGAGTCGATCGGCTTCTCGATGGACACCCCGTGGCAGGACCTCCCCGCGAAGGCGCGCAAGGCGGTGCTCGAGGGCAGCTCCGACCAGGTGCACGTGTCCTACGTCAACCGCTACGGCCGCAAGCGCTCC
Organism: Nocardia sp. NPDC058497; assembly: GCF_042720195.1. Classification (NCBI taxonomy): domain Bacteria; kingdom Bacillati; phylum Actinomycetota; class Actinomycetes; order Mycobacteriales; family Nocardiaceae; genus Nocardia; species Nocardia sp. NPDC058497. The sequence continues at coordinate 10,081 of NZ_JBHXMY010000176.1, forward strand.
TACTACGCCGATTTCGAAGGCGTGATGCCGTTTCTGCACCGGCGCATGGACAACACCGAGTCCGAGCAGATGAAGGAGCACTACGACGGCTACATGCGCGATGTGCCGTGCCCGGTCTGCCACGGCGCCCGGCTGCGCCCGGAGATCCTGGCCGTCACCCTGGCCGCCGACGGCACCGACAAGTCGATCGCCGATGTCAGCGATCTGTCCATCGGTGACTGCGCGCACTTCCTGAACTCGCTGACTCTGGGGGAGCGCGAGGCCGCGATCGCCGGTCAGGTGCTCAAGGAGATCCAGGCGCGCCTGGGCTTCCTGCTCGACGTCGGCTTGGAGTATCTGACGCTTTCGCGCGCGGCGGCGACGCTGTCCGGCGGCGAGGCGCAGCGCATCCGGCTCGCCACCCAGATCGGGTCCGGCCTGGTCGGTGTCCTATATGTGCTCGACGAGCCGTCGATCGGCCTGCACCAGCGCGACAACCGCAGGCTCATCGAGAC
>NZ_JBHXMY010000177.1:0-10478 GCF_042720195.1 Nocardia sp. NPDC058497
GAAGCGGGCGAAGCGGGTCAGGGTGACACCGGCCTCGTCCAGGAGGGCCTTGACGGTCTTCTTCGAGTCGGTGACCGACGCCTGCTCGAGCAGGACGACGTCCTTGAAGAAGCCGTTGACGCGGCCCTCGGTGATCTTCGGCAGCGCGGCCTCCGGCTTGCCCTCTTCACGGGCGGTCGCCTCGGCGACGCGACGCTCGTTCTCGACCAGCTCGGCCGGAACCTCGTCACGGGTGACGTAGCGAGCCTTGAGCGCGGCGACCTGCATGGCGGCGGCGCGGGCGGCCTCGGCGGCGGCGTCGCCTTCACCGGTGTACTCGACCAGCACGCCGACGGCGGGCGGCAGGTCCGAAGCACGCTTGTGCAGGTAGGTGGCGACCGGGCCGTCGAAGGAGACGACGCGACGCAGTTCCAGCTTCTCGCCGATCTTGGCGGCCAGCGCCTGCACGGCCTCGTCGACGGTGCCGTTGTCGAGCTTGAGCGCCTTGAGGGCGTCGAGGTCGGCGGGCTTACCGGCGGCGGCAGCGGTGACGACGGCCTCGGCCAGCTCCTGGAACTCGGCGTTCTTGGCGACGAAGTCGGTCTCGGAGTTGATCTCGACCATGACGCCGTGCTTGGCGATGACCAGACCCTCGGCGGTCGCGCGCTCGGCACGCTTGCCGACATCCTTGGCGCCCTTGATGCGCAGCACCTCGACGGCCTTGTCGAAATCGCCGTCGGACTCGGCCAGCGCGTTCTTGCAGTCCATCATGCCGGAGCCGGTGAGCTCCCGGAGCCGCTTCACGTCAGCAGCGGTGTAGTTCGCCATCGGGGGCGAGCCTCCTCGTGTGTGGGGTGCTTGGGTGTTTACACCACCTTGCCGACCGCTTCTGAATTCAGAAGGGCCGGCAAGGTGAACGTAGAGCTACCGATCAGCTCAGAAGTCGGCCGGGGTGTGCTGCGCCGGGTCGGCCTTGACCTCGGCCTCGGCCTCGGCGGGCGTCTCGACGGCAGCTTCGGCGGCCGGGGTCGCCTGAGCCAGCAGCTCCTGCTCCCACTCGGCGAGCGGCTCACCGGCGCCGGCCTCGGGCTTCGCGTCGCCGGAAGCCTGGCCCGCGCGGGCCTGCACGCCCTCGGCCACCGCGGAGGCGACGACCTTGGTGAGCAGAGCGGCGGAACGGATCGCGTCGTCGTTACCCGGGATCGGGTAGTCGACCAGGTCGGGATCGCAGTTGGTGTCCAGGATCGCGATGACCGGGATGTTCAGCTTGCGAGCCTCGCCGACGGCGATGTGCTCCTTGTTGGTGTCGACGACCCAGATGGCCGAGGGCACCTTGGCCATGTCGCGGATACCACCGAGGGTGCGGTCCAGCTTGGTCATCTCACGCGTCAGCATGAGGATTTCCTTCTTGGTGCGACCCTCGAAGCCACCGGTCTGCTCCATGGCCTCGAGCTCCTTCAGGCGCTGCAGGCGCTTGTGGACGGTCGAGAAGTTCGTGAGCATGCCACCCAGCCAGCGCTGGTTGACGTAGGGCATCCCGACGCGAGTCGCCTCGGCCGCGATCGACTCCTGGGCCTGCTTCTTGGTGCCGACGAAGAGAACGGTGCCACCGTGGGCGACGGTCTCCTTGACGAACTCGTAGGCCTTGTCGATGTAGGTCAGCGTCTGCTGCAGGTCGATGATGTAGATGCCGTTGCGGTCGGTGAAGATGAACCGCTTCATCTTCGGGTTCCACCGACGAGTCTGGTGCCCGAAGTGCGCGCCGCTGTCGAGCAGCTGCTTCATAGTTACGACAGCCATAGCTCCCGTATCTCTCTTTCGTTGCCGGTTGACGCAGCCGATCGGCGATCGACTGCCCTGGCGCCACCGAAACCGCCGGACCCGATCGGAAAACCGGGACCAGCCGACGATTTCACTGTTCATCCGCTGGAGAACTCGCGCTGACATGCCCTCGCGGACCGTCTGCATAACGAGCGACGACCGGATGGACGAGCACGGGTGGCGCGCGAAGTCGGTCCGTGCTGTGCACACACTCGCTGCTGAGCACAAACCGCGTTGATCAGTCTACGCGGACCGGCGCTCTGGCCGAAATCGCCCCGTGCGCGGACCGCCCATACCTGCGGTGAAGTGCGCGGTATCCACATGTGGCGGAGTTGTCCACATTCGGCGAACCGGGCCGCCGGCCGGGTTGTCCGGCGCCGAGAGTAGGTGCATGAACATCTTCACGCGAACTCTGATCTTCACGTTTCCGCTGGTGTGCGCGGCCGGAGTGCTGGCGGCGCCGGTCGCGGCTCACCCCGGTGATCGGGTACCGATCACGCCGGTGTGCTCGGGCGGTGGTGGTGCCGTTTCGCCCACTACGCCACCGGAGCGGCACGGGGCAGCGGGGCCTACTGTTCCCGCGCGCGATGGGGCCGTTCCCGCGCCGGTTCCGGTCCGGGTGACGGTCCACGATCTGACCGGCGCACCTCCGCCGGCGCGCGGGGAGGCGGGTCGTCCAGCAACGCCGATCGAGGTCGAGATCGTCGTCCGCGGTGGTGCGAGCGGGTCGGCGGCGGAGTTGCCTACCGTGCTGCGTGATCTCCTGCGGACGCTCGCGACGCCGCAGCGTGTGCCTGCGCCTCGGCCGCATCGCTGAGTTCGGTGTGGGGGACTCCTGTGCGCCGATGGGTCTCGGGGTATGGATGCCGGCGTCGTAGCCGGAAACCGGCTCCTCGGTCTCGGCGTCCTCGTCGTCGGTTCGTGGGGTCGTCTCTGTGGGCACGCCACGGGTTGGTGAAGTCGCCCCGGCGGGAGCGCCGCTGTCGGCACTCGGTGGAGTCCGTGGATGCGGCACGTCCGACCACCGGTCGCGCTGGGATCGTCACCGGCACAGGCCGGGTGGCGGGGCGCAGTGTCGCGGCGCTGTGGCTGGTAGCGGTGATGCTCGGGGGTGCGCCAGTCGTTGCGGCCGAGGTGGGGGTGTTCGGGTGGCCGTTGCGGCCGAGGCCGACCGTCGAACGACGCTTCGACAAACCGGAACGGAACTGGCTGCCCGGGCATCGCGGGGTGGATCTGGCAGGCAGCGCTGGGCAGGTGGTGCTTGCCGCGGGCGACGGCATCGTCGTGTTCGCTGGGGTGGTCGCGGACAAGCCGGTGGTGTCCATCGACCATCCCGGTGGTTTGCGGACGACCTACGAGCCGGTGGAAGCGCAGGTCACCGTAGGGAGACGGGTGAGCCGGGGTACGCCGATCGGCACGTTGGTGGCCGGGCATGAGGGGTGTCCGGCCGCCGCCTGTTTGCATTGGGGCGCGCGGCGGGAAGCCAGCGAGCACGGCAGGCGCGAGTATGTCGATCCGCTGGGTCTGCTGCACGAGGTGCCGGTCCGGTTGAAGCCGCTGGAGGCGTGATGTGTCACACCACCAGGCCACGGACTTCGGCGGCGGGACGAGAATCAGGGTGTGCCAGAGGAACCAGCGCCGTTCACCTACCCCGACGTGGGCGCCACCCGCGCGACATTGCCGTCCGGATATCACCGGTTCCGGCATCGCAGGCCGATCGGCCACGGCCGCGCCCTGTTCGACCGCGCCGCCACCCATATCCTCGCGTTCGGAATGCAGAAGGATGTCGGCATCTTCGACCGCGCCGATACCGAAACCGCCCAGGTGGGAACGGAATTGACGGTCCGCCTGGGTCCACGCCCGATCGGCATCGTCGCACCTTGCCGCGTCGTCTACATCCTGGACGAACCGGACCGCCGCGGATTCGCCTACGGCACCCTCCCCGGCCACCCCGAGGCAGGCGAAGAACTGTTCGCCGTCGAATACGACCCCACCGACGACACGGTGTACGGACTGGTCACCGCCTTCTCACGGCCAGGTACCTGGTATGTGCGGCTGGGCGGTCCCGTCGTCCGGCTGATCCAGCGCTGGTTCGCCCACCGGTACCTGAACACCCTTCCGACGAACAACTGAGCCCCCTTCGACCAGGTACCCGACATGACCTCAGGCGCCGATGCATGGCTCACGCAAGATTGCCCGTGCGGGATCTCCAGCGCCCGGCATCAGCCCAGGCGCCGACTCCAACCGCCGCGTTGGCCGGCTCGGTCCTCGGGTCACCGACGCGAATTCTGGGGTGCCAGCAGCGATATCGGGTCGTTGGGGCGGTGGTCAGAGGAGGGCGGCGAGGGTGTCTGCTTCGACGGTCAGGGAATCGCGGCGGTCGGTGGCGCCGAGGCGGTCGTATTCGGCTGCGGCGTCTCGTCTTTCGCCGATTTCCCGGCGCACGATGTCTGCGATGTCGGCTTCGGTGAGGTCGCGGCGGCGAGCTTCGGCGGCGCCGAGGCCGACCGCACTGTCTTCCAGCGCACCGGCTTTCACCTCTGCCGCGTCGATCGCCTCGGCATTGTCGATCGCTCCCAGCGCGGAACGCAGTGCCGAGATCGCACTGCGGTCGCGGGCCCTGATCGCAGGTTTCAAAGCGGCGCGCAGGCGCTCGCGCAGGGCTGAATCGGGCTGGTCCGAAGATCCGGGAGGCATGCTCGACGAGCCTAATTGCCGGTTTGGGGTGCGTCGAGCGAGTTCTCACCGCGGTCGGCAGGGTGTGGAAGTCGTCGTCGAGCAACTGCACGCGCGAGTCGCGGCAGGCGCTGAGGCCGATCGATGCTGCAGGGACAAGCGCTGGGTGCGAGCGGCACCCGACGGATTGCGTTCGCGCGGTCGCCGTGCCGCTCGGCCGAGGGCTCAGTCGAACAGCCGGTCGACCAGCACGCCGCTGACTGCGATGAGCGCGATGACTGTCACTGCGAGAGTTGCGGTCACCACGACACGGCCGCCTGTAGTCACCTGCCCGTGGTGGAGCGCGCGTCCGCGGGACCAACCGAGGAAGGTCAGCAGGAAGGCCACCAGGGCGGCGGCCAGCGGGAGCGTGTTGGTCGGCCAGCCGTCGCGGGTGACCTGGTGGGCGAACAGGAGGGCGCAGCCCGCCGCGCCCAGGGAGGTGCGGCGCCAGGCCAGCGCGGTGCGCTCCATCGCCAAGGTGGGCACTGTCATGACAACAGCACTGCCAGGCAGGCGAGAGCGGCGACGAGTGCCACGCCGACCGACAGCACGGGAACCAGAATCGTGCCGGGAAGCGGTCGCCCTACCCGCATCGCGACATCGACCCGGCGCCAGTGCCGGAAAGCCCCGAGCGCCACCGCGAGCGCCATCACCAGGCAGCTCACCGCGATGACACCGCCGAGCCCGGCCAGGCGCAGTGGCTGGACCAGGGTGTGCACGGCGACACCGCCGGCGAGCAGGCCGAGCGCGGTCCGGATCCAGGCCAGAAACGTGCGCTCGTTGGCGAGGGTGAACCGATAGTCGACCTCCTCCTCACCGTCCTCGGATTCGCCCCCGACCTCGGGCAACGCCATCACCACCACCTCCGTTCCCCATCTTGCCGTGCCGACCGGGGACGCCACCGCAACAGCACGACGCGGGCGCGCCGCTCACGCACCGGGCCGCACCGGTCCCCGCCCAGGCACACCGGGCGCGCACGCCGGCGCCACACTCACGCACTGGGTGCACAGGTCACGCATGCGGGCACACCGCTCACGCACGCACCGGGTGCGTCGGTAACCCACGCGGACATGCACCCACCACGCGCCCGGCTACGCCGGTCACCACGCGGGATTGCACCGGTCATCCACTGGGGATGCATCCGCCTACACCCGGGTACGCCAGTCACCCCGCGGGATTACACCGCTCACACACCCGGTACGCCTTGCCAAGCGTGGGCGCCGGTCACACGCGCGGTCGCGCCGGTCGCCCTCGCGGGGACCGCACCGATCACATGTTCGGGCGCGCCGGTTACGCGCGGGGATGGGCCTGGTCGTGTACTCGTTTGAGGCGCTCTACCGAGACGTGGGTGTAGAGCTGGGTGGTTGCCATGCTGGCGTGGCCCAGTAGTTCCTGGACGACTCGGAGGTCGGCGCCGCCCTCGAGGAGGTGGGTGGCGGCGGTATGGCGTAGTCCGTGGGGGCCCATGTCGGGTGCGCCGGGGATTGCCGCGACAACCTCGTGGACGACGGTGCGGGCTTGGCGTTGGTCCAGGCGGCGGCCGCGTTGCCCGAGGAGCAGTGCTCGGCCGGAGTGCTCGTTGACGAGGGACGGGCGGCCCGCACGGAGCCAGGCGTCGAGCGCGGTGTCGGCGGGACCGCCGAACGGCACCGAACGCTCCTTGTTGCCCTTGCCGAGAACACGGACGAGCCGGCGTTCCCGATCGATGTCGTCGATATCGAGCCCACACAGCTCGCTGACCCGGATTCCGGTGGCGTACAACAACTCCACGATCAGCCGGTCCCGCAGGGCCATCGGATCCTGCTGGGCAGCACCGGATTCCGCGGCATCCATGGCCTGCACCGCCTGGCCCTGTGCCAGCACGGCAGGCAAAACCCGATGTGCTCGCGGCGCTTGCAACCGCAACCCCGGGTCGACCGCCAAGCGCCCGGTGTCGGTCAGCCACGCGGTGAAAGTCTTTGCGGCAGAGGCTCGCCGGGCCAACGTCGTCCGCGCAGCCCCCGATGCGGCGAGCTCGGCCAGCCACGACCGCAACAACGGCAGATCCAGCTCCCGCACGGCCGAATCAGCCGACCGCGCATACAGATGCTCCAGTAACGACCGCACATCCCCGAGATAAGCCCGCACCGTATGCGCCGACCGATTCCGCCCCAACCGCAGATGCCGCCCGAACTCCGTGAGCAGCGCAGTCAGATCATCGGGCAACACATCCATTCACCCACCGTGACCCTTCCCGCCATCCCACGCAACCCACCACGCCGCACCGGACGGCCCGCCACCGCCCCGCGTCCATGATGCACGGTCCGCCAGACCCACCCTGGTCCTGTCGGCATCGCTCGATCGCGCTCGACACCTGCCAGGTATGCCCGATCACACCGGTCCGACCCGCGCCGGTGACCTCAGCGAGCGGGCGTCGTGCGGGGTTTCGGGTGTAGCTGCGAAACCTGCCCGGAACCCTGTTCGGTCAGCTCCGCATCACCGTGCTCACCTCGGGTGACGGATTCGAGTGCAGTACCACTCTCACTCGCACAACCGAACTCAGCCCACACAAACTCACGTGCGAGTTCCACCGCCACTCCCGGAACCAGCTATCTCGCTGGCAGCCGCCCACCCAACCTGGAACTCGCCGACTGGTCGCGCTCCCCGCCCCAACCGGTTTCACCCCGTGCGGCGGCCTCCGGTGCGGAACCACCCGTCGGAATCGCAACCCACCTGATCTGGTAGCGCCTTCCGATACAACCGGGCTCACTTCGTGCCGCGGCCTCGAGCGCGGAATCATCCGCCGGAATCGCAGCCCACCTGATCTGGCAGCACGTTTCGATACAACCGCGCTCACCTCGTGCCGCGGCCTCGGGTGCGGAACCACCCGTCGGAATCGCAGCCGACCAGGTCGGCGAGTTCCAGGCCGGGGAGGACGGCCCGGACGGTGGCGAGATCGAGGCCGGATTGCTGGGCTAGTTCGAGGGGGAGGCGGGAGCCGATGGCGGGGAGGGCCGCGTAGACGTCGGCTTCGGCGCCGCGCAGGTGCGCCGCGGGGTCGGCGGTGGTGTCGGCGAGCGGGAGGCGGAGTGGGCCTGCCTCGTCGATGACGTCTTCGGCACGGGTAACGAGGAGTGCTTCGCCCTCGCGGATCATGCGGTGGCAGCCTGCCGATGAGGCGGATCCGACAGGGCCGGGGACCGCCATGGCGGGTCTGCCGAGGCGGCGGGCCCATTTCACGGTGTTGCGGGCGCCGCTGCGCAGGCCCGCTTCGACGACGAGGACGCCGTCGCCGAGGGTCGCGATGAGCCGGTTGCGGGCCAGGAAGCGGTGTTTCTGCGCGCTCGTGCCTGGCGGATACTCGCTGAGGACGAGGCCTGTGTCGGCGATGGCGGCGAGCAGGCGGTCGTGCTGGGCGGGATACGGCCGGTCGATGCCGCAGGCGAGGACGGCGACGGTCGAACCGCCGACGGCGAGCGCCGCCCGGTGCGCGGCCGCATCGATGCCGAATGCCGCGCCGGAGACGATGGTCCAGCCCCGCCCGGCCAGGTCGCAGGCGATCTCGCCGGCCACCTGCACGCCGTAACCGCTGCTGCATCGCGAACCGACCACGGCGACAGCACGTTCGGACGCGGCCTGTAGGGACAGCGGGCCGCGCGCCCACAGCACGAGCGGCACCGCGCCTTCGCGATCGCGGTCGGTATCGAGTTGATCCAGTCCGAGCATCCGCCAGCCGGGCCATTCGTCGTCATCCGGCGTGATGACCCGCCCACCCAGCCGCGTAATCGCGTCCAGATCGGCTGCTGCCGTATCGATCTCGCGGCGGGCCGCCGTCGGTCCACGCAAAGCTTCCGGCAGTTCGTGCTCGCGCACGGCCCGCGCCGCCTCGCACACCCCGACCGAGGCGATCAGGGCCGACAACGGCGCACACGGCCCCTGCACCACCCGCGACAGATACACCCACGCGAGCCGGCGCTCGTCGGTGTCCAGGTCCACTGCTCCGGTCCGGGCATCCCCCAGCCCGCTCACTGCGCACCCCGCTGCCGGAAGTTCAAGGCCGACAACACATCCTGAACCGCCGGGACCTCACCGCCGCGCAGGTCGCAGACCGTCCAGGCGACCCGGATCGCCCGGTCCGCGCCACGGGCCGACATCCGGCCCAGCCGCAACGCCGTCTCGATCGGTGCGATCGATTCGCGGGGCAATCGGAACCGTTGTCGCAGAATATGACCGGGCACTTCGGCATTCGTCGCCCACCCGTCGGCACTCCAGCGCTGCGCGGCCAGTGTCCTGGCGTGCGCCACCCGAGCCGCCACGGTGACGCTGGTCTCGGCCTGCTCGTCGCCGAAGGTCGCACCCGCTTGACCGCGCATCTGCACCCAGATATCGATGCGGTCCAGCAACGGACCGGACAGCTTCCCGAGATAGCGGCGCCGAGCCAGCGGCGCGCAGATGCAGTCGACATCCCGGGCGGGCGCGCACGGGCAGGGATTCGCGGCCAGCACGAGCTGGAACCGGGCCGGGTAGCGTGCGACACCGTCACGCCGGGCGATCCGCACCTCTCCCTCCTCGAGCGGAGTGCGCAGTGCCTCCAGCACTTTCGTGCCGATCTCCGCGCATTCGTCGAGGAACAGCACGCCCCGGTGCGCCCGGCTGACCGCACCGGGCCTGGCCATCCCGGAACCGCCGCCGATCATCGCGGTCACCGAGGTCGAATGATGCGGTGCGACGAACGGCGCGAGGGTGATCAACGGCTGTTCGGCGGACAGCGACCCCGCCATCGAATGGATCGCGGTGACCTCGAGCGATTCGACCTCCGACAGCGGCGGCATCAATCCCGGAAGACGTTGCGCCAGCATCGTTTTGCCGATGCCGGGCGGACCCGTCAACAACAAGTGGTGACCACCGGCCGCCGCGACTTCCAGCGCCCAGCGCGCCTCGTCCTGACCGACCACATCGCTCAGGTCGCCGCTGGGAGCCTGCGGCCCCGGCACGATCCCGTCCGGTTCCAGCAGGCTGCCTTCACCACGCAACCAGCTGACCACCGCCCGCAAACTCGTCGCACCGAGCACCTCGATCCCCTCGACCAACCCCGCTTCGGCCACCGCTTCCGCGGGCACCACCACGGTCGGCAAGCCCGCGGTACGCGCCGCGATGACGGCGGGCAGCACCCCACGCACGCGACGCACCCGCCCATCGAGAGCCAGTTCGCCGAGCAGCACCGTCTTGGCCAGCCGCTCCCCCGGCACGGCACCGGAAGCGTCGAGCACCGCGACCGCCAGCGCCAGATCGTAGACACTGCCCACCTTCGGCAGCGTGGCAGGCGACAGCGCCAGGATCACGCGCCCGTCCGGCCACTTCTCTCCCGTGTTGGCGACCGCGGAGCGCACCCGGTTACGCGATTCCTGCAGCGCCGTGTCGGGCAGGCCGACCAGATTCACCGAAGGCAGACCCTGACCGATATCGGCCTCGATCTCCACCAGCTGACCGTCGACACCGGTCACCGCCACCGACAACGCCCGACCGAGCGCCATCAGAACGCCCCGGCCAGATGGTCGATGACCGGCCGGTGCCCCCGCGGGACCAGCACCGACACCACGTCGAACCGGATGCGCCGCCACGGCCCTTCCTGCTCGGCCAGCCACAGCAGCGCGAGCCGCCGGATCCGCTGCTGTTTGCTGAAGGTGACCGATTCGGCCGGTGTCCCGAAACCCAGCCCCGATCGCGTCTTCACCTCGACGAAGGCCGTGATCGTCGGGTCCTGGACGATCAGGTCCAGCTCGCCGTACCGGCATCGCCAATTGCGGGCGACGATCTCCATTCCCGACTCACGCAGATACTGCGCGGCCAGCTTCTCCCCGTATGCGCCGAGCGCCTGTTTGTCTGCCACGAGTCGAAGCATGCCGACTCGCACCGTCGGCAGCCGCCCGCCGACCTGGGCGGACAACAAACCTGTGGACAACCGCCGGCCGGTGGACAAC
>NZ_JBHXMY010000178.1:0-6133 GCF_042720195.1 Nocardia sp. NPDC058497
CCTGGATCCAGTCGCGGACCTGGTTGACGCCCGCGGTGGCCTTGTCGGCGAGTTCGGGTGCCTGATCGGCCACCGAGGGCACGATCAGCGCGATCACCCCGGACAGCAGCGCGAGGAATCCCACCAGGGTGATCGACGCGGCCAGCGCGGGCGGCAGCCTGTGCTGGGTCAGCCACCGGGTCGGCGGCCACAGGATCGTGGCCACCACGATCGCCAATGCGACGGGCAGCAGCACCACCCACAGCCGGGCGGCGACCGAACCGAGGACCCACGCTCCCGCCGCGATCACGACGACGCACAGTGACCATTTGGCCACCCACAGGATCCCGCTTCCGATCACGTCCCCGCGATCACGCCACGACTTCCCGTTCGGTTGTGCCCCATTGTGTTCTTTCACCGGCCCGCTCACACAGCCAGTCTGGCACGCCTGCCGGGAATGTCGCGCGACGTCGGCTAGTCGGGCTCGGTACGGCGATCGTCGTTCATATCCACATTCGCGAAGGGTTCACGTAGGTGACGCAGGACGCGCAGGCAGGTGTCGATGTCGGCCGCGGTGAGCTCGCCACCGACATCCCGGAGCCTGGCGTGTTCGCGGGCGCTCGCCGTTGCCATCGCCGCTCGCCCCTGCTCCGTCAAGGTGATCAGCGGTGAACGTCGATGCCGGGGGTTGCCGAGGGTGGCGACGAGGTCAGCGGCCATCGCGTCGTTGACCATCCGCTGGACGAACTGGCGACTCAGTGCCTGTGCGCGCCCCATCTGCGGAACGGTCATGGGCCCGTGTCGGCTCAGCAGATCGAGAACCGCCCGAACGCCCACCGAGAGGCCCGGGGGCAGCGTGTCTTGCTCGATCACAGACGGTGTCCTCGCGTATCGAGACACCGGAGGTCCGGGCGCCCCGCTGGTGCTGCTCCATGCCGGCTTTCTCGGCTCGCCGATGTTCGAGTGTCAGCTGCGTGGTCTGCGCCGAGGGCATCGTGTGATCGCTCCCGACGCGCGGGGGCACGGTGAATCCGCCAACGCGACAATGCCTTTCCGGCACACCGACGACCTGGCGGCCTTGCTGCGGCATATCGATGCGGGTCCCGCTGTGCTGGTGGGCGTGTCGATGGGAGCCATGATCGCGGTCGACACCGCGATCGAGTACCCGGAGTCGGTACGCGGACTGGTGGTCAGCGGTCGCGGGATCGGTGAGCCGCAGTACCGCGATCGGTGGTCACGCGAACTCGCCGACACGCAGGCCGGTGCCTTGGCGCGCCGGGATATCGCGGCGTGGATGGACACGTTTCTGCTCTGGGCGGCCGGGCCGTCTCGTTCGCTGGTCGACGTGGACCCGATCGTCATCGGCAGGATTCGGGCGACGGCAGCACGGACTCTGGCCAAACATACTGCGCCGGAACCGGATTACCTCGTTCCCGTTGCCGACGTAGCAACCCGGGCGGCCGGGATCGCGGTCCCGGTGCTGGCCGCTGACGGTGCTCTCGACGCACCGGACCTGATCGCGACCGTGGACCGTCTCCTGGATGTGGTCCCCGATGGGCGGCGCCGGACCATCGACGGAGCAGGCCACTTTCCCAACATGGAGCAGCCGGAGGCCTACAACAGGCTCGTCGAGGAGTTCGTTCGCGAGCTCGGCTGATCCCGGGGACTGGACCTGCCTACTGGTCGTTGGCGGCGATGCGTTCGACTCGGCGCGCGGTGGCGAGCAGTTCGTCGATGTAGCGCCGGCGCGCAGCGGCGGTGACTTCGGTGCGCAGTGGGCCGATCTGGACTTCGAAGAGGGCGCGGCCGTCGGCGGCGAGGACGGGTGCGCTCAGGTAGCCGAGCGACAGCGACGCCGGGGAGTTCAGGTCGGCTTCGGTGTGGGCGGTGCCGGTGATGTCGCCGAGCAGGCTCAGGACGCGCCCGCGAAGTTCGTCGGCGGCGGGCCGGCCGGAGAGCAGATCGACCACGTCGGCGAGGACACGCAGCGCGGTGAGTGCGCCGGGGCGCAGGCTCCAGGCGCAGCAGCCGGTGGTGCGAATCGTCGCCAGGACCTCACGGAACTCGGCGCGGCGTGCGGGGTCACCGCGATCGAGCCAGCTGTTCTGGGCGGTGGCCGGAGCATGGGCGATGAGGGTCGCGCCCGCGGGCGGGAGCAGCGGGATACGGGTTCCGTTCTCGATGCCCGCGGGGATGAGGCCGTGGCCACCGACGACCGTCACGAAGACGAGGTCGTCCCCACTCAATGCCGTGAGGGCGGCGCCGCAGCCGACCCGGGTGGCCAGGTGTTCGAGTTCCGCGCCGATCGCCGCGTCGTCGGCGACCACCGCGGGTGCCAGGAGTCCGACCCGGGCGAGGCCGGGACCCAGCTGGTAGGTCAGGTCGGTGTGCCGCCGGACCCACCCGTGCCGGTCGAGGGTGGACAGGATGGCGCCCACCGTCGACCGGCTCAGATCGAGCGATTGCGCGATCTCGGCCGCCGAGAGCGCGGTGCCGCGGGCCGCGAGCAACTCCACCACGGCGACAACCCGGCTGGTCGGTGGTGAATCATCCTGGGGGCGAGACGCATCGGATCGCATACGTCAGCGCGGTGCGATGCGGAACAGCCCGCTCATCGTGCCCTGATAGAGGGTGCGGTCGGGGGAGATGGTGCCGACCATCTGGAGCGTGTTGTGCAGCGCGGTGGCCCCGATCAGCTTCTCCGTCTCGATGCGCCCGGAGACGGCATCGATCACGGTGTAGCGGAAGTTGTCGGTCAATCCGACGCTGCCGGTGGGGATGACGGTGTGCCTGGTCACGGTGTAGATCTTGCCGTCGGCCACCGACAGGCGGGGAACCGCCGCCGACAGCGCCTTGTTCGTCCACACCACCCGGCACCCGGCGCCGGTGACGTCGACCCGCACCATGCCGCCGGTGAACTGGGCGTTCGCCGGTTCGCTCGGTCCCGCGCCCTCCGGAACGGCGGGATACGGGTATCCGTAGGTGCCCGCCACGAACAGGCTGTTGCCCGCACCGATCGGGGAGTTCTCGGTGCCGTCGACGGTCGGCACCGAGCAGATCTGGTTGCCGGTCGCGGTGTCGAAGACCAGCAGGTTCTCCTTCGGCACCGCGTTGTCGGTGATCGCCAGATATTCGGTGCCGCTGCCTGGTCCGAAGAAGGTGGGGGTGGCGCCGGTACCCCAGGACAGCTGACCGGGTTTGCGGGCCGGGCCGCGATCGTAGGCATGACGCCACACCACGCGCGGATTGCCGGAGCCGTCGACGTCGACCAGGTACAGCGCGTGCGTGGTCGCGACGGCCACGCCTTCCGGCGCGGTGGAGATGCTGTTGGCGACCTTCTCGCCGGGGCCGAGCACGATCGAGCGGGCCACGCCGGTCGCCGGGTCGGAGAAGCCGGCCACGGCATTGTCGGTCGCGAACCACACCCGGCCGTCGAAATCGGGCATCACCGAGCTGACGGCGTCGCAGTCCCCGCCGCCGCAGTGGCCGGTGACCGCCTGGGCGATATCGGTGGCCGATTCGATGAAGACGGTCCAGTCGCCGCCGTCACGGCGGTGGCCGATGCGCAGCAGTGTGCCGCTGCCGTCGACGGTGACCATGCGGTCGCTGCTGTCGAGGTAGGCGTACACACCACCGAGGAGGCTGCCCTTGCTCAAATCGAGGGAGGCGAGCGGCTGACCGTTGGCGGGATCGAGCAGGAACACCTTCGGCGCGCGGTCGACGATCTTCGTGCACAGGGCCTGCGGCATCCCGTCGGCACCCTGGAGAATGGTCGGGCAGGCGGCCGCGAGCTCGCGGAAGTCGCTGTCGACACGCCCCGTGCCGGGACCGGCGAACGGTGTGGCGTCGGAGGATTCGGCGTCACCGTGCATGGTCGCGGTGCCCGGTGGGCCGAGATGGGGATTCGCGGGTGGTAGCGAACCGAAGCCTGCCGTGGCGGTGCCGGTGCTGAAGATCAGCAACGCGGTCATGCTGAGTGCGGCGGTCGCGGCGGCGCGACCCATTCTCTCGAACACGGGCGACTCCCTGGGGCGTAGTGCAGGCGTGCCACCCAACCGGGAACTCCACCTGGCTACGAATATTCGAAAGCTGATCTTCGAATATTCGTATGGCAGTACAGGCTAGGAGGTCGTCACTGCCTTGGCAAGGCCCTGTGGTCTGGCCGAGGAGATTCCAGGAACCCGCCTGATCGGAGCTAATCGCCGGCAGAGTGCGACTGCGGGGTCGAGGCGATGCTGGACGCGGTTGCCACGCGTTCGAGCGCCGCGAGATCTTCTTTGATGACGCCGAACAACAAATAGGCGATGACGAAGCAGATGATGCCGCCGATGCACAGTATGCGGACCGCCCAGACAATGGAATCGATCGCGGTCCCGGGCAGGAACGTGATACCGGTGACGCCCACCAGCGGTATCGCGGCCGCCACCGTGAGGTAGAAGCCGGTGCGCGCACTGAGTCGGCGCAGGTATTCGACATCGGCGGCGTCGGAACGTCCATGCACCAGGAAGACGGGGTACAGGCCCCGCACCACATACCAGGTGATCGCGAAGTTGGGATACGCCACCGCGATCGCACCGCACACGACCACCGACAGGAGGAAATGGGCATAGGTGCCACCCGGAACCCCTCCGGCGATCAGATTCAGCAGCAACGGAAAGGTGACGCCGCCGAGAGCCCAGAAGGCGAAAGCTATCCCGGCCACCCGGTTGCCGAGACATAGCGCATCGATCCGTGCCCGAGTGAGAGTCTCCTCGGAGAATTTTCGTCCGAGACGCAAGCCGAGAAGTACCAGAATGAGGCGGCGCGCGACGTAGAGAATCAATACTGTGGCAACCGCAATGGCGAGTGGATACAGGATCGCGGCGACGTAGTTGAACGAATACTGGGCCTCGGTCGTGAGCGTACTGACGATGAGTGTTTTATTGTAGTAGTAGTTGTACCCGGCCGCCACGACGTTCGGTACTCCGATCGCGATCACCAGGATCGGTATCGGCCACAGTGGCCCGGTCGGTCGGTGGCTGCGCCGCGGCGCGTCGACCAGATCCCGGGCACGAGGGTCCAGACACAGCTCGAATTGCTGAGCCAGCTCCGCGCCATGGGCCCACCGATCCTCCCGCTCCGGCGACATACATGTCAGCAGCACCCGGCGCAGCGAGGCCGGGCAGTCGGCGGGGAGGTCATCCAGGAATTCTTGCGCGATCGGGCGGCGACGCAGTTCCAGGAGCTGCTCGACGGCTGCCCGCGAATCCTTCGCCTCGATCCGGGGAAAGGGCCGCCGCCCGGTCAGCAGTTCCCACAGCATGACGCCGAGGGCGTAGATGTCGCTGCGCGTGTCCAGGTCGTCGACCGTGCCGGGCAGCGCCGGGTGGCTCGCCTCGAGGTGTTCCGGTGACATGTAGGCGAGGGATCCGCCGAAGTACGCCACCGGATTGCTGCCGGCGAGGTGATCGCTGAAGCTGATGTTGAAATCGGCCAGCTTCGGCACACCGTCGGCGGAGAGCAGCACATTGGCCGGCTTGATGTCGCGGTGCAGCACACCCCGGCTCTCGGCATAGTCCACCGCCTCGGCGAGCCGGCGTCCCAGCCAGGCCACCGTCTCCGGCCACGACAGGGCGGCGATCTCGTCACGCACCCGGGCGTCCGAGGTCCGGATCTCGCCCTTCTCCGCCAGCGCCTCGTCGACGACGTCGAGCAGGAGTTGTCCGCCGCGTTGTTCCGGGGCGGTCTCGCGGACCCGGTCCAGCACCGATGCCAGCGTTCCGCCCGGCAGGTACTGCATGTACAGCAACTTCAGCGCGTGGCCGGGGAGCAGACGCTGGTCGTAGACCCGAACGATGTACTCGTGTTCCAACCGGGCGAGGGTCTGGGGTTCGGTGCCATGATCGGCGGAGATCTTCACCGCCACCAGTCGCTGCATCGAGCGTTGCCGCGCCAGGAATACCCTGGCGAACACGCCGTGGCCCAGCTCGAGCAGCAAGTCGAAGTCGTCGATCCGGTCCCCGGGTTCCAGCTCCTCGCCGACGACGGACGCGCTCGACCGCGGATCGACAGCAGCTGTGGCTTCCTCTGCCGGTTCGGTCATCGCACGTCCCTCCGAGGCGAACTCCGAGGCATGATCAATATTATCGCGGCGCGCGCCGGCACAGAGGTGGCG
>NZ_JBHXMY010000178.1:6143-10431 GCF_042720195.1 Nocardia sp. NPDC058497
GTCCGGTCGCCACCGTCAACATGTCGAGATCTGGGGTCAGAATCCGGCGTCGGGGCGTGGGATGTCGCCGCGCCAGGCGCCGGTTTCGCGGCCCTCGCCCTCGATGAAGTGCTTGAAGCGGTTCATGTCACCGTGCACACGGTGCTTCAGCACGCCGAGCTTGTCGGCGGCGGTTTCGACGAACCCTTCCGGGTCGACCTCCATCTGCGCGGTGATCCGGGTGTGGGTGTCGTCGAGGCGGTGAAAGGTGATGACTCCGGCGTGCTCGGGTCCACTGTCGGACTTCCACGCGACGCGCTCGTCCGGGTGCTGCTCGGTGATCGTGGCATCGAACTCCCGCGTCGACGGACCGACGTGGATGCGCCAGTGCGTGTGCTGGTCGTCGAGCTGGCGAACCTGCTCGACTCCCTCCATGAACTGCGGAAATGTCTCGAACTGGGTCCACTGGTTGTAGGCCGTACGGATCGGGACATCCACATCGACAGTTGCGGCTACCGTGCTCACTGGTACTCCTTCCCCAGCCCGATTGCGTCGCCGCCACGGGCTGGATTCGGTTTCTCGTACAGTGCGGCCCATACCCGGCGCCGCACAGCGCAAACGAGAGCGCTGGTTCGGGACTGTGCGTTGGTAGCGTGGCGGACGGGCGTGTGAGCACAAGGATGGACAGAAGCTGGTAGCGGGCCGAAAAGCTCAGCTGCGTTGGTCGATGTGGAATCTGTGTCCCCCGGCGAGAGGCATCTTCGATGCGCGCGCAGATCAGTGTGACCATCGACGGACAGATCCGGACGGTCACCGTCGACACCCGAGCCACCCTGCTGGACGTCCTGCGTGAACAGCTGGGCGTGACGACCCCGAAGAAGGGGTGTGATCACGGGCAGTGCGGGTCGTGCACCGTCCTGCTGGATGGGCGCCGGGCCACCCTCTGCCTGGCGCTGGCCGTGGCCAACGACGGCGCGACGATTGTCACCGCCGACGGGCTCGCCGACGGTGACGAGCTGCATCCGATCCAGCGGGCGTTCCTCGCGCACGACGGCTTCCAGTGCGGGTACTGCACGCCGGGTCAGATCTGTTCGGCGGTCGGCATGCTCGACGAGATGAAGGCGGGCGTGCCGAGCCTGGTGACCGCGGACGCGACCACCGGGATCGAATTGAGCGCCGAGGAGATCCGCGAGCGGATGAGCGGCAATCTGTGTCGCTGCGGGGCGTATCCGAATATCGTCGCGGCGATCCTGGAGGCCGGGCGATGAGGGAGTTCGCCTACGAGCGCGCCGAGGACGCGGCGGGGGCGGTCGCCGCGATTCTCGCCCAGCCCGATGCCGTATTCCTCGGCGCGGGAACAAATCTCGTCGATCATCTCAAGCTCGGGATCATCGCTCCCGGCCTGCTGGTCGACGTCAGCAGGCTGCCGTTCGACGAGGTGACCGAGCGTCCAGGCGGCGGTGTGCGCGTCGGTGCGGCCGTGCGTAATGCCGATCTGGCCGCCCACCCGATCATCCGGGCGCGCTATCCGATGCTGTCGGCGGCACTGCTGGCCGGTGCGTCGGCGCAGCTGCGCAATCTGGCCACCACCGGCGGCAACCTGCTGCAACGCACCCGGTGTTCCTACTTCCAGGATCCGTCCATGCCGTGCAACAAACGTCAGCCGGGCAGCGGTTGCTCGGCGATCGGCGGATTCGATCGCGACCATGCCATCTTCGGCGTGTCCAGCGCCTGCATCGCCACCCATCCGTCGGACATGGCCGTGGCGCTGGTCGCGTTGGACGCGGTGGTGCGGGTACTGGGCGCGAACGGCGAACGCGAAATCCCCGTCGTCGACCTGCACCGGCTGCCCGGTGACGAACCCGAGCGCGACACCGTGCTCGAACACGGCGACCTGATCACCGCTGTCGACGTGCCCGCGCTGGACTGGGCCACCAGGTCCACCTACCGCAAGGTGCGCGATCGCGCGTCCTTCGCGTTCGCGCTGGTGTCGGTGGCGGCCGCACTCGAAATCGCCGACGGTGTCGTGCGCGACGCGCGGATCGCGTTCGGCGGGGTCGCGCACAAGCCGTGGCGAGCCCGCGCCGCCGAGGACGCCCTGCGCGGCGCCGCCGCCACCGAGCAGAACTTCGCCGCCGCCGCGGACGCCGAGCTCGCTGCCGCGCGACCGCAGCGCCAGAACGCGTTCAAGATCCCGTTGACGCGCGCTGTTCTCGTCGCGACGCTGCGCGAACTGACCGAGCGGGAGGTGCGATGAGCTCCCCGATCCGCGCCCGGGCGATGGGCGCTTCACCTACCCGGATCGACGGTCCGGCGAAGCTGCGCGGCCGCGCGCCCTACGCGATGGAACATCCCCAGCAGGACCCGCTGCACGGCTACCCGATCCAGGCGACCATCATCCGTGGCCGGGTGCGGGAGATCGACGCGAGCGCGGCCGAACGGATCGACGGCGTCGTCGCCGTGCTCACCCGGCACAATGCCGCGCGGCTGGCCGGCGACGACGACAACGAGCTGTTCATCCTGCAGAACGACGGTGTCGCTTTCCGTGGTCAGCTGATCGGCGCGGTCGTAGCGACCAGCCCCGAGGTGGCCCGTGAAGCCGCGGCTCAGGTCCGGGTGACCTATGACGAGAGCCCCGCCGATGTCACCCTGAGCGCGGACCGGGACGACCTCTACGCGCCCGACGACGTGAGCGGAGGGTTCGCCACCGATACCTCCATCGGCGATGTGGACAGCGCGCTTGCCCTCGCACCGGTGACGATCGATCACACCTATACGACCTCGATGGTCCACAACGCTGCGATGGAGCCACACGCCACCGTCGCGCAGTGGGCCGACGACACGTTGCTGCTGTTCGACTCCACGCAGGGCCCACATGTGGTGCGGTCCACGATCGCGTCGCTGTTCGGGCTGGCCCCCGAGCAGGTCCACGTCATCGCGCCCTACGTCGGCGGCGGCTTCGGGTCCAAGGGCGAACCGCACGCCAATATCGTGCTCGCGGCGATGGCGGCGAAACTGGCCGACGGCCGACCGGTGAAGCTGCCGTTGACCAGACAGCAGTTGTTCTCGCTCACCGGCTACCGCACGCCCACCATCCAGCGGGTCCGGCTCGGCGCGCACCGGGACGGCACCCTGACCGCGATCGCCCACGATGTCATCGGACAGACCTCCAAGGTCAAGGAATTCGCCGAGCAGTCGGCAGTCGCCTCCCGGATGATGTATTCGGCCACCCACCGTTCGACCTCCCATCGCTTCGCGGCCTTGGATGTGCCCGTCACGTCGTGGATGCGCGCGCCGGGACACTGCCCGGGCATGTATGCCGCCGAGACGGCGATCGACGAGCTCGCGGTCGCCCTCGGGATGGACCCGATCGCGTTGCGCATCCACAACGAACCCGAGGTCGATCCGGAGTCGGGGCGGCCGTTCTCCAGTCGCGGTCTGGTCGAGTGCCTCCGCACGGGAGCCGAGCGCTTCGGCTGGGCGGATCGCGATCCGGCGCCGAAGTCGCGGCGTGCGGGTCGATGGCTGATCGGATCGGGGGTTGCGGCGGCCACCTATCCGGCCGATGTGGCCGGCGGCAACAGTGCCCGGGTGCGGTGGACCGGCGACCGGTACGAAGTCGCCATCGACGCCGTCGACATCGGCACCGGCACGTGGACCACCCTCGGTCAGATCGCCGCCGACGCCCTCGGTGTCGACCTGCACCGGATCGATCTGCGCATCGGCGATTCCCGCCTGCCCGCCGGATCGGTGGCGGGTGGTTCGAGTGGCATGGCGTCCTGGGGCTCCGCCGTGGTGGCGGCGGCGAAAGCCTTCCGGGATCGATACGGACCCGAACCCGCGGACGGTGCCGAGATCACCCTTGCCGCTCCCAAAGATCCTGCGCGCAAGGACTATTCGACGCACGCGTTCGGCGCACACTTCGTCGAGGTCCGGGTGGACATCGACACCGCCGAGATCCGGGTGCCGCGGGTGGTCAGCGTGTTCGCCGCAGGCCGCATCATCAATCCGCTGACGGCGCGTTCGCAATTCGCCGGCGGCATCACCATGGGAGTGTCGATGGCGCTGCTCGAACAGAGCCACTTCGACGAGCGTTTCGGTCAGGTGGTCAACCACGACCTCGCCGGATATCACATCCCGGTCAACGCCGATGTCGGCGATATCGACGTGAGCTGGATCGACGAACACGATCCCCACGTCAACCCCATGGGCTCCAAGGGAATCGGCGAGATCGGCATCGTCGGCTCGGCCGCGGCGGTGGGCAACGCGATCTACCACGCCACCGGTGTGCGCATCCGTCACCTGCCGA
>NZ_JBHXMY010000179.1:0-2587 GCF_042720195.1 Nocardia sp. NPDC058497
GACCAGCGAGTTGCCGCCGAGGGCGAAGAAGTCGTCGTCGACGCCGACGCGCTCGGCGCCGAGCAGGTCGGCGAAGATCTCGGCCACGATCTCCTCGATCGGGGTCGAGGGCGCGCGGAACACCTTGGCCTCGAACACCGGCGCCGGCAGCGCCTTACGGTCGAGCTTGCCGGAGGCGTTGAGCGGGAACTCGTCGAGCACGACCAGCGCCGCGGGCACCATGTAGCCGGGCAGCTCGGCGGTGATCCCCGCCTTCACCGCGGCGATGTCGATGCTCGAATCCGCTTCGGGCACCACGTAACCGACGAGCTGGTCACCGGCGTGCGCGTCGGTGCGCACGACGACGACCGACTGCGCGACGCCCGGCTGGGCCAGCAGGGTCGCCTCGATTTCGCCGAGCTCGATGCGCAGACCGCGCAGCTTCACCTGGAAGTCGGTGCGGCCCAGGTAGTTCAGTTCACCGTCGCGGGTCCAGGTGACGAGGTCACCGGTGCGGTACATGCGCGAACCGGCCGCGCCGTACGGGTTGGCGACGAAACGGTCGGCGGTCAGATCGGAGCGGTTGAGGTAGCCGACGGCGAGCTGATCGCCCGCCAGATACAGCTCACCCGCGACACCGGGGGCCACCGGGTGCAGACGCGAATCCAGCACGAACACCCTGGTGTTCCACACCGGACGGCCGATCGGCACCGACTCCACGTCGGCGTCGACGACCTCGTGATAGGTGACGTCGACCGCGGCCTCGGTGGGGCCGTACAGGTTGTGCAGGCGCGCGCCGGTGAGCTCGCGCAGGCGCTGCGCGGTGGGCGCGGGCAGCGCCTCACCGGAGGCGAACACCTGCCGCAGCCGGACCGCGTCGCCGTTGCCGTTGCTGCCAAGGGTGGACACGAACACCGACAGCATCGACGGCACGAAATGCGCTGTCGTGATGCCGCGTTCGGTGATGATCTGGGCCAGGTACACCGGGTCGCGGTGGCCGTCGGGCTTGGCGACGACCAGGCGCGCGCCGGTCTGCAAGGGCCAGAAGAACTCCCACACCGACACGTCGAAGGTGGCCGGGGTCTTCTGCAGCACCGCGTCGGCGGCGTCGATCGGGTACTCGTGCTGCATCCACAGCAGGCGGTTGACGATCGCGGCGTGGTCGACCGCGACGCCCTTGGGGCGACCGGTCGAACCCGACGTGAAGATCACGTAGGCGGTATTGGACGCCCGCAGCGGGCGGGTGCGCTCGGCATCGGTGATCGGCGCTGCGCTGAAATCGGCGGGCAGCTCGATGTTCTCGACCGCGAGCACGGTGACGCCCTCGGCCTCGAACGCGTCGCGGCGGCTGGTGAGCACCAGCCGCGGCTGCGCGGTCTCGATGATGTGGCCGATACGGTCGGCGGGCTGGTCCGGGTCGAGCGGGACGTACGCCGCACCGGTCTGCAGCACCGCGTACATGGCGACGACGAGCTCGGTGGAGCGCCGGATCGCCAGTGCCACATGGTCACCGGGGCCGACGCCGGAGCCGATCAGGCTGCGGGCGATGCGGTTGGCCCGCTCCTGCAGCTCGCGGTAGGACAGCGACTCGTTCTCGAAGACCAGCGCGACCGCGTCCGGGGTCCGCTCGACCTGCGCGTCGAACAGCGAGACCAGGGTGCCGGCGGGCACCTCGCGCGCGGTGTCGTTCCAGTCGACGAGGACCTGCGCGTGCTCCTCGGGCGCCAGCAGATCGATGTCACCGACGGACACCTCGGGATCGGCGACGATCGCGGCGAAGATGTTGTCGAGCCTGCGCGCGAACGCGGCGACCGTCGACTCCTCGAAAAGATCCAGCGCGTAGGAGAATTCGGCCGACATGCCGCCGGCTTCCCCGTCGGTGTCCTGCACCTCGGTCAGGGTCAGCTGCAGGTCGAACTTGGCCAGCTGGGAGTCGTAGTCGATGCCGCTGACCGACAGGCCGGGCAGCTGCAGCGAGGCCTGCTTGTTGTTCTGGAACGACAGCATCACCTGGAACAGCGGGTGACGCGCCTGCGAGCGCGGCGGGTTGAGCACCTCGACGAGCCGCTCGAACGGCACGTCGGCGTGCGCGAACGCCTGCAGGTCGGTCTCGCGGGCCTGGTCGAGCAGGGCGGCGAACGGGGTCGCGCCATCGACCTGGGAGCGCAGCACCAGGGTGTTGACGAACATGCCGACCAGGTCGTCGAGGGCCTGGTCACCACGACCGGCCACCGGGGTGCCGATGGCGATGTCGCTGGTGCCGCCGGCGCGGGCGAGCAGCACGGCCAGCGCGCTGTGCATGACCATGAACAGCGAGGCGTTGTAGCGGCGGCCCAGTTCGACCAGGGCGCGCTGGGTGTCGCCGGAGATGACGAAGCTGTAGGTGCCACCGCGATAGGTGGCGACCGGCGGACGGGGGTGGTCGGCCGGGAGCACCAGCTCGTCGGGCAGATCGGCGAGTTCGCGGGTCCAGTAGTCGATCTCGGAGGAGATCATCGACAGCGGATCGTCCGCCGCACCCAGGTACCCACCCATCCCCAGCGCGGAAAAGGCGGACAGGAACGGCCAATCGGCCCAGAGCGCCGCGCCCCACACAGAGCGCGCGCCG
>NZ_JBHXMY010000179.1:2597-10400 GCF_042720195.1 Nocardia sp. NPDC058497
CGGGGGGCCCGGGGGGGGGGGGGTGGGCGGCGGGTCGCCCCAGAGCGTGGGGCTGTTGGGGTTGTTCGGGGGTCCTTTTGTGGATCGGGGTGTTCAACAGCGACAGCGGATCGTCCTCGGAACCGAGGACCTCACGCTGCCACAGCGCGTAATCGGCGTACTGGACCGGCAATTCGGCCCAGGTCGGCGCCTCCCACGAGGTGCGCGCGGCGTAGGCGACGATGACATCGCGCGACAGCGGAGCCATCGACCAGCCGTCGGCGGAGATGTGGTGCACCACCATGCCGAGCACGTACTCGGTCTCGCTGATCTCGAAAAGCCGTGCGTGCAGCGGCACTTCGCTGGTCACGTCGAAGGCCATCGACGCCAGGTCGATCAGGTGGTCGATGAGGTTGTCCTCGGTGACCCGGTACGGGGTCAGGTCGGGGACGATCTGCGCGGCGTCGAGCACCACCTGCACCGGGCCGTTGCCCGACTCGGGGAACACGGTGCGCAGCGACTCGTGCCGGTCGATCACGTCGATGACAGCGACCTGCAGCGCGGCCACATCGAGCTCGCCGGACAGCCGGATCGCGACCGGGATGTTGTTGACCGCCGAGGCGGTGTCGAAGCGGTTGAGGAACCACATGCGCTGCTGGGCCAGCGACAGCGGCACCAGGTCGGGCCGCTCGCGGGCGACCAGCGCCTTGCGGGCACCGTCACCGGCCTGCGATTCCACCCGCGCGGCCAGCGCCGCGACGGTGGGCGCCTCGAACAGCATGCGGACCGGGACACGGGTATCCAGGGCGATGCCGATGCGGGAGGCGACCTGGGTGGCGATCAGCGAGTTGCCACCCAGCTCGAAGAAGTCGTCCTCGACACCGACGCGCGAGAGCTCGAGCACGTCGGCGAAGACCTGCGCGACGATCTGCTCGATCGGGGTGGTCGGGGCGCGGAACTCGCGCACCTCGAACACCGGCGCGGGCAGCGCGCGGCGATCGAGCTTGCCGTTGACCGTCAGCGGGATCGCGGCGAGCACCATGATCGACGACGGCACCATGTACGCGGGCAGACGCTGCGCGACATGCTCGGTCAGTGCGGGCACATCGATCGAACGGCCCGGCACCGCGACGACATAGGACACCAGCGAGGTGCTGCCGCCCTTGTTCTTGTGGCCGATGCTGACCGCGAAGTCGACGGTCTCGTGCGAGGCCAGCGCGGAGTCGATCTCGCCCAGTTCGATACGGAAACCGCGGACCTTCACCTGGAAGTCGGAGCGGCCGACGTATTCGACATTGCGGTCGGCGGTCCAGCGCACCACGTCACCGGTGCGGTACATCCGCTGACCGGGCGCGTACGGGTTGGCGACGAAGCGATCCGAGGTCAGCGCGGCGCGCGCGTGGTACCCACGCGCCATGCCGACGCCGCCGATGTAGAGCTCACCGGCCACGCCCACCGGTACGGGGCGCAGGCGGTCGTCGAGGATCAGCGTGTGGACACCGCGGATCGGGCCACCGATGACGACCCGCTCCCCCGGGATCAGGCCCTCGGAGAGGTTGGAGGCGATGGTGGTCTCGGTGGGGCCGTAGACATTGCCGAGCATGCGGCGCGAGCCGTCGGGCAGGCGGACCGCCCACTTGGTGACCAGCTCCGGCGGGACCGCCTCGCCACCGGCCGCGAGAACCCGCAGGTGATCGAGGCCGCGTGCGTCGAAGGTGGCCAGCGCGGCCGGGGTCACGAACGCGTGGGTGACTTCCTCGGTGATGAGGATGTCACGCAGTTCCTCACCGCCGTAGACGCCCGGCGGGACGACCACGAGCGTGCCGCCGCGGCCGAGGGCCAGCAGCAGTTCCAGCACCGACGCGTCGAACGACGGCGAGGCGAAATGCAATGCGCGGGTGTCGGAGTCGAGCGAGTACAGGTCGATCTGCTCGGCGCAGAAGTTGGCGACGCTCGCGTGGGTGACCACCACGCCCTTGGGCACACCGGTGGAACCGGAGGTGTAGATCAGGTACGCGGGCTGCGCGGGATCGGTCGGGCGGACCAGTTCGCGCGGGGCCAGCGGGGCATCGGAGAAGTCGTCGAGATCGATGTCGTCGATCTCGATCCAGCGCACCGACTCCGGCAGCTCGCCTGCCTCGGAGGTGACCGTGATACCAACGGACACACCGGCATCGGTGATCATGTGCGCGATGCGGTCGGCCGGGTAGTTCGGGTCGACGGGCACGAACGCGGCGCCGGTCTTGGCGACCGACCACACCGCGAGCACCGACTCCAGCGAACGCGGCACGGCGACGGCGACAAAGTCTTCCGCACCCAGACCCTGCTGAATCAGCAAGCGCGCCACCTGGTTCGAGCGGCGATCCAGCTCGCCATATGACAGCGTCGCGAAGCGACTCGATGAGGGGTGGTGGTCGGGCGACGGGAGGGCCACAGCTGTCCCCTCGAACACGACCGCGGTCGCCTCGGTGTCCAGGGCGGCCTGCGCCATCAGCTGCGGCAGGGTGCGCGCCACCGCGGCGGGGGCGCCGTAGCGGGTGACCAGGTCGGTGCGCTCGGCGTCGTCGAGCACGTCGATCGCGCCGACGGTGACGGCCGGGTCGGCCAGGATCGCGTCGAGCACGCGCCGCCAGCGCAGCAGCAGTTCCTCGACGGTCGACCGGTCGAACAGGTCGACGGCGTAGGTGAGCACGCCGGTCATGCCCGACAGCGAGCCCGAACCGGTGTGCTCCTCGGTGAGGGTCCACTGCAGGTCGAACTTGGCCATGTCGACCTCGACCTCGTCGGCGTCGACCGACAGACCGGGCAGTTCCAGGGTGCCGTGCGACATCTCCTGGAACGAGAGCACCACCTGGAACAGCGGGTGGCGGGCTTGCGAGCGCGACGGGTTGAGCACGTCGACGAGCCGCTCGAACGGCACGTCCGCGTTGGCGAACGCGCTCAGGTCGGTTTCGCGGGTGCGCGTGAGGAATTCGCTGAACGGCTGGGTCGGGTCGACGTCGGAACGCAACACCAGGGTGTTGACGAACATGCCGATCAGGTCGTCGAGCGCCTGCTCGCCACGGCCGGCGATGGGGGTGCCGACCGCGATGTCGGTGGTGCCCGACAGCCGCGCGAGCAGCACGGCCAGCGAGGCGTGCACGACCATGAACAGGGTGACGCCGTTGGCGCGGGCCAGCGCGGCCAGCTGCTCGTGGGTGTCGGCGTCGATATCGAAGCCGACGCGCGCGCCGCGGAAGCTCTGCTGCTGCGGACGCGGGCGGTCACTGGGCAGATCGAGCTGGTCGGGCAGGCCGTCCAGCGCCCGCTGCCAGTAGTCGAGCTGGCGCGCGGCCATCGACGCCGGGTCGCTCTCGGCGCCGAGCAGTTCGCGCTGCCACAGGGTGTAGTCGCGGTACTGCACCGGCAGCGGCGCCCAGCCGGGGGCCTCGCCCGCCGAGCGGGCCAGGTAGGCGGTGGCGACGTCGCGGGCCAGCGGGCCGAAGGAGAAACCGTCGGCCGCGATGTGGTGGACGACGAAGGCGACCGCGAATTCCGGTGTGCCGGCGCCGTGACCGGCGGGCTCGGAGGCGGTAGCGGAGCGTGACCACGCAGAGCCCTCGGGAGCGGCGCCATTGGACGCAGCGGTTCCGCCGGTGATCTGGAAGATCCGCACGCGGATCGGCAGTTCCAGGGTGACGTCGAAACCGGTGGAGGCGAAGTTGATCAGCTCGTCGTGCAGCACCGACTGGTCGATCGGGGTCACCGTGATGCCCAGGTCGAACTCGTCGGGGCCGAGCACCTGCTGGAAGCCGCCATCGGCGTCCGGGAAGATCGTGCGCAGCGATTCCTGGCGCACGACAACGTCGTTGAGCGCGTCGATCAGCGCGTCGACGTCGACGCGGCCCTTCATCCGCACGACGAAGGGCAGGTTGTAGGTCGGCGCGGCGGGGTCGAACTGGTTGATGAACCACATCCGCTGCTGGGCCAGCGACAGCGGCACCTGATCCGGATGCTGCAGCGCGACCAGCGGCGGACGCGCGGCTGAAACATCTGCGGGCGAGACGGATTCGGCGCGGGCGGCCAGACCTGCCACGGTCGGGGTCTCGAACAGCGCGCGCACACCGAGCTGGATGCCGAACGCGGCGCCGATCCGGGCGACGACCTGGGTGGCGACCAGCGAGTTGCCGCCGAGTTCGAAGAAGTTGTCGTCGGCGCCGACCCGCTCCTGGCTGAGCACGTCGCCGAAGATGCCGGCCACGATCTGCTCGGCCGGGGTGCGCGGCGCGCGGAAATCGCCTGCGGCGGCGCTGAACACGGGCTCGGGCAGGGCCTTGCGGTCCAGCTTGCCCGAGGTGTTGAGCGGGAACGCGGCGAGCACCATGATCGACGCGGGCACCATGTAGGTGGGCAGCTTCTCGGACACGAATCGGGTCAGCGTCGCCGGGTCGGCGGACTGGCCCGGTGCGGACACGATGTAGGCCGCCAGCTGCTGACCGGTCGCGGTGTCGACCACCAGCACCGCGGCCTGGCTGACGGTCGGGTGCGCGAGCAGGTCGGTCTCGATCTCGCCGAGCTCGATGCGCTGACCGCGGAACTTCACCTGGAAGTCGGTGCGGCCGATGTACTCCAGGACGCCGTCGGCGGTCCAGCGCACCAGGTCACCGGTGCGGTACATGCGCTCGCCGGGGGCGCCGACCGGGTTGGCGACGAAGCGGTCCGAGGTCAGGTCGGGGCGGCCGCGGTAGCAGCGCGCCAGCTGACGGCCCGCCAGATACAGCTCACCCGGTGCGCCGATCGCGGCCGGGCGCAGGCGCGAATCCAGTACGTAGACTTCGACATTCCACTCGGGGATACCGATCGGCACCGTGACGGTGTCGGCCTCGGTGGCCTCCCAGTAGGTGACCGAGACCGCGGCCTCGGTCGGGCCGTACAGGTTGTGCAGGCCCGCGGTGGAGATCGCGCGCAGACCGGCGGCGGTCTCCGGCGGCAGTGCCTCACCGATGACGAAAACCGCACGCAGCGTGGCGCATTGGGCCTGGGTGGCGTGCGAAACGAAGACGGTGAGCATGGACGGCACGAAGTCCGTCACGGTGACGCCGTGGCGTTCGATCATGTCCGCGACGTAGAGCGGGTCGCGGTGGCCGTCGGGCGAGGCGATGACCAGCTTGGCGCCGACCATCAGCGGCAGGAAGTAACCCCACAGCGACACGTCGAAGGTGGTGGCGGTCTTCTGCAGGTAGACGTCGTCGGCGGTCAACCGGTACTCGTCGAGCATCCACAGCTCTTGGTTGACGATCGCGTGGTGGGTGACCGCGACGCCCTTGGGGCGACCGGTCGAACCCGAGGTGTAGATGACGTAGGCGGTGTTGTCCGGGCGCAGCGGCGCCAGGCGCTCGGCGTCGGTGATCGGGGTGTCGGCGAAGGCGGCGGTGTCGAGGGTGTCGATCTCCACCCTGGCCACCGTGTCCGGTAGGTCCAGGTCGTCGCCGGTGGTGGTGAGCACGCAGACCGGTGCCGCGGACTCGAGGATGTAGGCGGTGCGGTCGGCCGGATGATCCGGGTCGATCGGCACGTAGGCGCCACCGGCCCGCAGCACGGCGTGCATGCCGACGACCAGGTCCAGCGAGCGGCGCATGCCCAGCGCGACCAGCGACTCCGGGCCGACACCGTCGGCGATCAGGAACCGGGCCAGCCGGTTGACCCTCGCGCCGAACTCGGCGTAGGTGAGGGTCTGGCCCTCGAAGTCGAGGGCGATCTTGTCCGGGGTCAGCGGGATCTGCGCGTCGAGCAGTGCGGGCAGCGTGGTCGCGGGGACCTCGTGCGCCGAGTCGTTCCACTCGGTCAGCGTGCGCTCCAGCTCGGCCGCGCCGGTGACCGGCAGGCTCCACACCGGGGCCACCGCGTCGGCGGCCAGGAAGCGGTCGAAGAACTCGAGGAACCGGCTGTGGTGGGTGGCCGCGTCGGCCGCCGAGTACAGGTTCGGGTTGGTCTCGAAGTCGATATGGTGCTGAGTACCCCCGAGCGACTGATAGAAGTTGACGCCCATATCCTCGACGCTGCCCATGGTCAACATATTGAGCCTGCCGTCCATGTCACCGAAGCGCAGGTAATTGTCGAACAGCATGATGTTGACCCACGGGCCGAAGAACTCCGTGGCGACCATGCCGTCGCCCGCCGAGTCGCGGCGGATGTCCTCGTGGCGGTAGCGCTGGTGGCGCAGGGCGCCGGAGACCTCGGTGGTGACCGAGCGCAGCAGGTCGGCGACGGTGGTGTCGTGGCCGACGCGCAGGCGCAGCGGGACGATGTTGGAGGTCACACCGCCGGAGCGGCGCATCACGGCGGTGGTGCGGCCGGTGACCGGCAGGCTGAGGATGACATCGGAGGTGCCGGTGATCTGCGCCAGATACGCCGCGAAACCGGCGATCAGCAGCGGCGCCGAGGTGGTGTCGTGGCGAGTGATGGCCTCGCTGAACAGGGTGTCCTGCGCCGGGCTCAGTGCCGCGCTGGTGACGTCGTTGACCGGCGACGGCGGCGCCGAGCGGCCGGTGAGGCTGCTGCCCTCTTCCAGCCCGGCCACGCGCTGGGCCCAGTGCGCCTTGTCGGACTCGAAGCGGGAGCTGTCGCGGTAGGCGATCTCCGACTCGTAGAGCGTGCGCAGGTCGGTGGCCTTGTTGGCCGGAGCCTCCGCGCCGGTGACGGCCGCGGTGTAGAGCTGTGCCGTGCGGGTGACGAAGTTGTTGGCGCCGAAACCGTCGAGCACGATGTGGTGGACGCGGGCATACCAGTACCAGCGCTCGTCCTCGAGCTGCAGCGCGGCGGCCTGGACCAGGCGGTCGTTGACGATGTCGAGCGGGCGGCTGTACTCGCCGCGCATCCACTCGGCGGCGGCGGCCTCGGGGTCGGACTCGCCGCGCAGGTCGACATAGATCAGCGTGTCGTCCTGGGTGAGGTCGACGGTCTGCATCGGTTCGCCGTCGATCTCGACGATGCGAAGGAAGCCCGACTGCTGCTCCGCGGCGGCCTCGGAGCTGGCGCGCTCGAGGGTCGCGACATCGAGGCGGCCACGCAGGTCGACGAACTGGGCGATGTTGATCGGCACAAGCGGGTCGACGTGCTGCGCGTACCAGATACCCAGCTGTGCGGGCGAGAGCGGGAAGTACTCCGCAGAGTCTCCACGTCCGTCACCAGTTTCGCCGTTTCCGCCGAAATCCAGCCGGTCCAACCCAAACCTCGTTTCCGGAACACCTGAGCAGGCGCTCCCCCGACGACACCGGAACGCAGGCGCCTCAGCCAGAACTAGCGTGGCGCCTGCGTCTCGGGTTCAATTCTCGAAATCAATCAGGCAAAAAATGTCCATTGGCACTATCTGTCGGCCCGTCCGATCTTGTTACATGGCCGAGACCATGCCCATGATCGTTTGACCGACTGCGCCGGTGTGCTCGTCGCAAACCATCGCACCAATCTACCGGTGCGCTCGCCAGGCAACCAACCACCTCCATAGCGACGCGACATCGGCCCAGGTAGACCGACAGCGGCCCGTTAGCTGACGCTTGTCTGTGCGCGCATATCGTCGCGGGAGCGCCCAGTCGCCGCAGCGAATGAGGCGTGGATCACACCAATTGGTTTGTTGTGACTACTGACTGAGGCCTCTGACCCTGGCCGGGTCGTAGAGGTGGGACTGGGCGCAGTCGATCGACGGGGTCATGGCGCGGCCGACCAGGATGACGGCGGCTTGGCGGAGGCCGGCGGCTTCGACCTGGTCGGCGATGTCGGTGAGGGTGCCGCGCAGGATCAGTTGTTCGGGTTGGCTCGCGCGGTAGACGACGGCGACCGGGCAGTCCG
>NZ_JBHXMY010000180.1:0-10349 GCF_042720195.1 Nocardia sp. NPDC058497
ACCGGCCGTTCTTCGCCATGACCGGGGGTTAGCCAGCCGGGGCGGGCTCTGCGGCTACCGGGGGTTGGGCCGGTGCTGGATCGGCGAGGGCTGGGTCGGCCGGGGCGGGTGCGGCGGCCTGTGGGCCCGCAGGGGCGGCCGGTTCGGTCGTCGGACCAGCCGGAGCAGCCGGGGCGGCCGGAGCGGCCGGAGCGGCCGGATCAGCCGGGGCAGCCGGAGCGGCCGGAGCGGCCGGGGCGGCCGGATCAGCCGGGGCCGCGGGCACCGTCGACGTGGGCGCCGTGGTGGCTGGCTCCTGTTCGGGCTTGGGGCCGTTCATCCCCTCCATCTCTTCCTCGTAGGTCTCGTTGTAGGTCTTCCAGAACGTGGTGACGATGCCGGTGAGCTCGTTGAGCACCAGCGAACCGTTCTGGAAGTCGGTGCGCAGACCGTCCGGCACGAGGTAGGCGCTGCCGGTCGGCAGGCCGAGCACGCCCGCGTCGCCGCCCAGGCTCAGGTAGCGATCCAGGATCGCGCCCACCACCTCGAAGACCTGGCCGTTCTCGCCGGAGAAGATGTAGCCGTTGGCGAACTTCGCGTACTGACGGCCCTGTGAGCCCGACAGCAGATCCGACTGCGGCGCGCCCAGCGGTCCGTCGACACCACCGCGGCTCACCCAGTGCCTGGCGATCTCGTTCTCGCCGGACAGGCCGAGCAGCTTGTCGACCAGGGCGCCCAGTTCGGCCATGTTGCCCTGTTGTGGTGCGCGGGCCTGCCGGCTCGGCGGACGGGACGGCGTCGCGGGTGAGGAGTAGGTGCCCGCGTTGCCCGCGGCGATATTGCGGATCCGGTCCATCAGCTCGTAGAGGGCGTCACCGGGGCAGTCGGTGTTGCCGACGTCGCGGTGGGCGAACACCACCGGCAGGTCGACCGCTTCGTCCAGGGCGTACGGTGTGAACTCGGTGCCCTCGGAATACATCGTCGTGTGGCCCTTGGGGTTCAGCCCGGCGATCTTGGTCCGCCAGCCGATGAACTTGCCGAGCGCGGTGAGCGAGCCCTCGCTGGGCGCCTCGGACTCGTAGTTGCCCATCAGCGCCACGCCCGCGGTGTTCTCGTTGAAGCCGCCCGCGTGCGCGCCCTGCACCGCCCGGTCAAGGCCGCCGTAACGACCCTCGAAGATCTGGCCGTACTTGTCGACCAGGGCGTTGTAGCCGATGTCGCACCAGCCGAGGGTTTCGGCGTGATAGGCGTAGATCGCCCGGACGATGCCCGCCGACTCCGCGCGGCTGTATTCGTTGCGACCGGCGGTGTGGTGCACGGTGACGCCGCCGACGCCGTCGTCGTAGGTGGGTTCCTCGCAGCGGATCGACTCGTCGGCGCCCCACTGCGCGCGGGTGATGACCCTCGGTCCGCCGCCGGGCAGCGCG
This sequence comes from Nocardia sp. NPDC058497, assembly GCF_042720195.1. Lineage (NCBI taxonomy): Bacteria > Bacillati > Actinomycetota > Actinomycetes > Mycobacteriales > Nocardiaceae > Nocardia > Nocardia sp. NPDC058497. The sequence goes on from NZ_JBHXMY010000180.1 coordinate 1,407, forward strand.
GCCGCGACGTCGTTGAGTCCGGCGTCGATGGCGGCGCGGCCGGGGTTGATCAGGATGGCCTTGAGCGCGGCCTCGGTGAGGTGGGCCGGGTCGTGATCGGGGCCCGCGGTCGGCTTGCGGGTCACCAGCATCTGCACGGCGGTGGTCTCGCCGACGTAGATCGGCTCGGTGCCGGTCAGTGCGTCGGCGGGGGTCTGGTCGGTGGCCCTGGTGTCGAGCGGATCGGCGTCGTACCAGGGGCCCCAGTTGCCGTCCTGCTGGCGGGCGCGCAGCTTGGTCGTGGTGTTCACCAGATCGCGCGCGGTGACGGCGACCATGCTGAACGGGGTGTCCTGGGTGAGCTCCTTGACCTGCGCGCCGACCTGGTCGACGAGGTCGGAGGCGACCGCGCCGGGGGAGAGCGCGGGGGTGTCGGGAGTGGTGCCGGGTTCCAGGTTGGCCGGGTCGGCGATGAACTTGATGCCGGTCGGGCGATGGGCGACCGGGGCGCCTGCTGGGGGAGCCGTCGCGGGTGCGGCTGGTGCCGGGGCGGCCGATGTCGGCGCTACGGGCGCTGCGGGAGCCGGAGCTGCTGGCGCCGCTGGTGCGCCGGGTGCTGCGGGTGCCCCGGGGGCGACCGGGACTGGTGCGGGGGCAGCTGGTGCCGCGGGTGCTGATGCCCCGGGTGCGGCTGGTGCTGATGCCCCGGGTGCGGCCGGGGCCGGTGCTGCGGGTGCCGCGGGTGCGACTGGCGCCGCGGGTGTTCCGGGCGCTGCCGGTGCCGGTGCCCCTGGTGCGGCCGGAGCTGGTGCCGCTGGTGCGGCCGGAGCCGCGGCGGGCGGCGGTCCCGGCGGTGCGGTCGGGACACCGGTGCTCGGCGCCGGTGGGCGCGCTGGTGCGCCACCCTGCTGGGCGGGTGCGCCACCCTGCTGGGCGGGTGCGGGCGCGGCGGTGGTCGTGGTCGGCTGCGCCTTGGTCGGGAGCGGCGGCAGCACGATCTCGGTCGGCAGCGCCACGCCCGGCGGAACGGGCAATCCCGGCGGCACCGGAATCGAGGTAGGCAGCGGCAGCATCTGCAGATCCGACAGGTGCAGATCGGGTAGGTCGAGACCGGTCAGCTCGCGTAGCGGGACCGTGATGTCGGGGACGGAGGTCAGCGCGACCTCGGCCAGCTGCGCCGGCACCGCCTCGAGCTGGTCGTTGGTGCTGCGGTAAGCGGTCGAGTCGCTCAGCGCGAAGGCGCCGACAGGAGCGGCGACGGCGAGCGTGGTGACCACCGGGAGCACGTAGGAACGTTTCGGCTTTCGATATCGCACGTGCCTTCTCCAATCAGGGTCGAGCTCGTAGACCTTGGTGGTTCAGGGGGGCCATCACCGGCAAGTGATGCTTGCTTCCTCTTGCCTCACACACCACACTAGTTAACATACGTCACACATCTAAACCTCAACTTGAGGATTATGTGATTGCTCGAATGTAGCCTTCGGAACCCGCTCGGCGGTGACGACATGCCGACGCGAGCTCCGCCGGTCGAACCACCGAACCGTGGGAGCGCAGGATGAGAGCCGACACCAAGATCAACCGCAGTACCCGCCGAGGGACGAGGCGCCGCAGCGTGCCGATGCTCAGGACCGCGCCACTGCCGGTCCTGGTCGGCGGCACCGCACTGGCGCTGACCGGCGCGATCGGGCTGTGGCAGATCCTGCCCGGCCAAGTCGCGCCGACGGTCGGAGCGGGTCACGGCCGCGGGATGAGTCAGGTCGGCGCGTTCGACAGCGCCAGGGAAGGCTGGACCGCGGAGGAGATCCTCGGGCACTACTACCCGGGCGCCACCCTCGGTCAGGTCGGGCCGACCACCATCGGCGTCCGGCTGCAGGCCCAGGACGACGCCACCCTCGACACCTACGCCGCCGCGGGCGCGCAGGTCGCGGGCCGGATGATCGGACCGGGCGAGGCCGCACACCTCACTCCGCTGCCGGACGGCGGCGCGAACGTCGTGGTCACCACGGGCTGCGACGGCGAAGTGCTGTGGCAGGCCGCGACCGACGATCCGTTCGTCTACCCCGTCGATGCCGGGCCGGGCCGGCCCGCCGGCGAACACCTCACCCTGTGCGGCGGCACCGCCTATCGGGGCGCGCTCGGCGTCGCGCTGGAGGGCGGCGCGTACCGGACCGTCAACCAGGTGGACCTCGACGACTACCTCGCCGGCCTGCTGCCCGCGGAGATGCAGGCGAACTGGGCCGATCAGGGCGCGTTCGAGGCCCTGCGCGCGCAGGCGATCGCCGCCCGTTCCTACGCGCTCGCGGAGAACCGCTACACCTACGCGCAGACCTGCGACACCACCGATTGCCAGGTGTATCCCGGTACGGTGAAAGAGGATTCGCGCACCACCGAAGCCGTCGCGGCGACCGCGGGCACGGTGCTGCTGCGCGACGGCCTGATCCTGCGCTCGGAGTACTCGGCCGCCCCCGACGGCGGCAGGCCCGCCGATATCGAGACCTTCGCGGTCGGCCCCGCGCCCGGCGAACTCGTCGAAACCGCCCCCGCGCCACCAGCTCCCACCTATCCGACCGAGCCTGATCCGACGATCGAGGCGCAGGCGGGCGAGAGCGTCATCGACGCCGAGTACCGGCGGATCGGCGGTGCGGAGAGTGCGATCGGCGCCCCGATCGGGCCGGAAATGCAGCTGCCGCAACAGGCGGGCACGTATCGGCTGTACACGAACGGTGTCATCGTGGCGACGAAGACGCTCGGCGCGCAGGTCGTCGACTTCTCGACGCTGCTCCAGCTCGTTCCGGGCGCGGGTGATCAGCTGCCTCCGTCGGCGTCGGGGGAGCCGAAGGTGACGACGCCGGAAGGTTCGGCGCCAACGGATATCGCACCGGGTGAGGGTGCGCAGGTCCCGGCGCATCCGGACGGTTCGACGCCGGGTGCGGGTGTGCCGCCAGCTGATGCGCCGCCGGCCGGTGCGCCGACGCCGGGTGCTGGCGGTGTGCCGCCGGCTGATGCGCCGGCGCAGGCTCCGAGCGGTGCGCCGGTGGCTGGTGTGCCGACGCCGGGTGCGGGTGGTGCGCCGGTGGCTGGTGTGCCGCTGGAGGCGCCGGTGTACGGCCCGGCGAATCCGGCTGCCGCGCCGGGCGTTTACGACGGCGAGTAGCCCGGCGTAATCGTGCGAATCGGCGCTGTTCGATCAGATATCTGACTGGCGCGGCTCGGATCGCACGATTACGCCGGGTCAGTCGAGCGCGGTGTCGTCCAGCCCGACAGCCAGGACGCGCAGCAGGCCGGCGAGTTGTTCGCGTTCCTCGGCGCCCAGCGACGCGAGCAGCCGCTGCTCGTTCGCCACGTGCAGCGGCAGCAGACGGTCGACGAGCTCCCGGCCCTCGTCGGTGAGCTGGACGAAGACCGAGCGGCGGTCGTCGGCAGAGGGGGCGCGCCGGACCAGGTTCTTCGCGGCCAGCCGGTCGATCCGGTTGGTGATCGCACCGGAGGTGACCATGGCGGCCCGGTTGAGCGAACCCGCGGTCAGGCCGGTGTCGCCGCCGGAGCGGCGCAGCGTGGCCAGCACGTCGAACTCCCAGAATTCTAGGCCGTGACCTGCGAAGAAGCGTTTGAGATCCTGCTCGAGGACGCGCGAGAGCCGGGTGATCCGGCCGACGATCGCCATCGGTGACACGTCGACATCGGGTCGTTCGGCTCGCCAGTGCTCGGTGATCAGGTCGACGGCGTCCCGCATGCGCTTTCCTCTCGGTTGAAAATCTTAACGTTCATCTACTTGACGCTGAGCCATCCCGCCGGGTAGATATTTCAATGTTGAGATTATCAATCAGGAGTGAACATGACCACCGCAACTCGCCCGACCGGCTACGCGGGCACCCTCGCGCTCACCGCCCTCACTCCGATCGTGTGGGGCTCCACCTACGCCGTCACCACCGAATTCCTGCCGCCGGAACGGCCGCTGTTCACCGCCCTGATGCGTGCCCTGCCCGCGGGCCTGGTGCTGCTGGCGCTGACCAGGGTGCTGCCACGTGGCATCTGGCTGGGCCGCGCCGCCGTGCTCGGCGTGCTCAATATCGGCGCGTTCTTCCCGCTGCTGTTCCTGGCCGCGTACCGGCTGCCCGGCGGGGTCGCCGGGGTACTCGGCGCGGTGGCGCCGATGATCGCGCTCGGCTTCGCGGCCGTGCTGCTCGCCGAGGCGCCGACCCGGCGCAAGGTGATCGCCGGGGTGATCGGCGTCTTCGGCGTCGCGCTGGTCGTGCTCCGCGGTAATGCCGAGCTGGACACGATCGGTGTCATCGCCGGACTGGCCGGTGCGGCGTCGATGTCGGCGGGCACCGTGCTGACCAAGAAATGGGGACGCCCCGACGGCGTCGGCCCGCTGGCGATGACCGGCTGGCAGCTCACCGCCGGCGGCCTGTTCATCCTGCCGCTCGCACTGCTCCTCGAAGGCGCCCCGCCCGCCCTCGACGGTGCCGCCATCGGTGGCTACCTGTACCTCGGCATCATCGGCACCGCGGTCGCGTACTGGCTGTGGTTCCGCGGAATCTCGCGGGTGCCCGCGACTTCGGTGGCGTTCCTCGGTCTGCTGAGCCCGATGTCGGCCGCGGTGATCGGCTGGATCGCGCTCGGTCAGGCGCTCACTCCGTTGCAGATCCTCGGCCTCGTCATCGCGCTCGCCGGCACCGTGCTCGGCCAGATTCCGGCGAGGCCCGCTCCGGAACCGGTTGCACCGGAAAGTATGTCGGCCGCCGAAGGGGCGCAGGCGTCGGTCGCGGTGAAGTAGCTCCGCCACTCTCCGGCCGCGGGAATCGCCGGGCGACCCCACTCCTGCCAGGCCGTGCGGCGTGCACCGCCGGTTTGCGCGCCGCGCTCGACGCGGGCTTTCTCGATCGGCAAAATAGATTTGACCTTGACGTTGCGTCAACTTACATGCTGGTTCCACCGACGAGGACGAAGGGAGAACGTCATGACAGCGGACGAATGGTCCATCCAGGATCTGGCCAAGACCGCGGGCACCACCAGCCGCACGCTGCGCCATTATGGTCAGCTCGGGTTGCTGGAACCGACCCGGGTCGGCGTCAACGGCTACCGCTACTACGACCAGGCTTCCCTCGTTCGCTTGCAGCGCATTCTGCTGCTTCGTGAACTCGGTCTCGGCCTTCCGGTCATAGCCGAGGTCCTCGCCGGCGAACAGGCCACTGCGGACGCGCTGCGCACCCACCTGAAACTGCTTCGGCAGCAACAGGATCGGATTCGGCGCCAGATCGCCTCAGTGACAACGACGCTGCACAAGACCGAAAGAGGTACACCACTCATGGCTGAAGAAGTTTTCGACGGCTTCGATCACACCCAGTACAAGGACGAGGTGATCGAGCGTTGGGGCAAGGAAGCGTACGAGAGCAACGACCGCTGGTGGCGCTCGATGTCCGACGCCGAGCGCCGGGCATTCCTGAAGACCCACGCCGACATCGCTGCTGACTACGGGAAGGCGCGTGACGCGGGACTTCCGGTCGACCACGCTGATGTTCACGCGATCGTCGCCAGGCATCACATCTGGATCAGCGACGGCCGTGGTGGGGCGGAGATCACGCCGGAGATGCTGGTCAATCTCGGCGAGATGTATGTCGCCGAGCCGCGATTCCGCGCCAACTACGACATCCACGGGGAAGGCACGGCCGAGTACGTCCGAGACGCGATCAAGGCGTACGCCGAGAAGCAACAAGCCTGACGTCCCCGGCCGGTTAGTTACTCCTCGGGCGAACGCTACCGAGGATCAGTTCGCCGACGCTGCTCTCCACCGTCCGCTCTGTACGGATGACTTCGGAGAACAGTGCTTCGTCGCCCGCTCCCAGTGCGCACGCCCCGATCCCGAGTGACGTCGCTACCAGATAGACCGACTGGTAGAGCACACCGACATCTTTCAGGATCAGGGCGTAGGGAATGCTTTCGTAGGTGCGGAGCAGACGTCCGAACCGTGCCGAGATGATGAGGAGGACCTGCGGACGTTCCCGCGTGGCGACGGCTGCGCCCGCAGTCCTCAGCAATCGCTGCGCGGAGTCGCCATCCTGGTCGATCCGGCACAGACTATGGCCGAATTTGTCGTAGTGATAGACGCCAGACGATAGTCCGTCGACCAACCCGACGACCGGGTACACCTCGAGTTCATACGCCGAACCGCCGGACGGATACGGTGAACTGACGTACTCGGTGCCTTGGACAATCGATGTCGAACGGATGCGCGCACTGCGATAGAGCAGTTCCGACAGCGTGCGCAGATCGAGCGGATTGTCGTTGTCGTGTTCGCGAACCGATCTGCGGGTTTCCATTGCCCACGCGAGCGGTACGTCGTCGGCCATCTTCGTGGCCAAGTCGGGTTTCGGGAGGGCGATCCTCGCTCCCGCGTGCGGCTCCCGAAGTATCGGTACGGACGGATGTAGCTGTTTGCCCCATTCGGTTCGCCCGAAACCGGCATCCGGGTAGGCGCCGTTGCCCACCCGGCTGCGGTGGTGGAACCACAGATCTTGAGTGGCCCACTGGCGCAGGTGCGCAGGCTCGTCGGCCGACGGGTCCGCGAGTACGCCGGCGTAGCCGAGGTCGCGCAGGAAGCGATTCACCACGGTGGTCGGCAGGGTGCCCGCGGCGGGCTCGCCGGTTTCTCCGAGGGCCACCGCCCCCAGCACAGCCGCCAGGGCCGGATCGCTGATCTCGAGTCTGGCTGCGGCCAACGGCGATTCGACGATCAGTGACTCGTCCTGTCGCCGGGATACGGCGAAGCGGGACAGCATCCTGCCGGTGGGGTGAGCCGACGGCTCGTCCTCTTGGCTCGAGAAGCCGGCGGGCATCGGGCCGGTCGGGTAGACGGAATACAATCGCCGGGAATTCGAATAGACCGTCAAGGTGAGCCAGCCGCCCGCACTCAGAGCACGAAGCACCTCGGTGGAATCCGGTGGTTCGCTGTTCGCGCGGAGGTCGATTCCGGTGGTCGCGAGGCGTTGCAGTAGCCGCACGTGATCACTACCTGCCCACGGAAAGCTCTCGCTGTGCACCCAGAGACCTCGAAGCAGCAGGTGGAATCGTGTGCCGGTGTCTTCGGTGCCGATGGAAACACTCGGTCGCAAGCGGTACACATACTCGATCTTCGGCGGGCGGCTATGGTTCGCCGCGCGTGGTGGCGTGTCACCCGCCATGACTGGGCGAACGGGTATGAGCATGGGTCACCAACTCCGTCGCCGAGATACCGAAGAGGTCCTCGACGGCGTTCGCGATCATGTGGCACAGCAGTATTCGGTCTTTGGGAACCAGGCCGAGTTGCGTCAGGTGAAGATAGGTGAAGTTCAGCAGCAGGCGATAGATCGTGAAGTCTGCGCTGTCTTGCATTCGCGACCACTCGGGGTTGGCGAAGAGCCTGCGATGAAAGTCGCTGGCCTCGAGTCGCCGCTCTGCCCCTGGCCGCGGTGGCGGTGGTGGCGGAATCGGCAGCGAGCCGTCGGCCAGCGCTCGCTGGATGCGATCTCGATACCGTCCGATGGTCAGGAACCATTCCGCGAGACGGTGATCCGGTGCCAGGTCGTGATCGATGGCGTCGACGATATCCGCGACGCGGGCCCGCAACGACTCCGCCGTCTGACGGTAGTTGTCGTCCCAGTGGCGGCGAAGCACGGCACCGTCGGCATTCTGGGCCAGGAAGCCCTCTGCATGGGAGCGGAAGGAGATGAAACCTCTGGCTATGCCATCGGCCGCGCCGAGATGCGCTGTCGCGACCATCAGGTCGAAGGCCCGCGACATGAGTTGTGGCCGTGTCGGGCACGTTTCGTACGCGGTGAAGGTGAGATCGGTGGTATCGGCGTAGAAATCCGCCAGCAGTTCGGCGCCGCAGGGGCTGCCCATGGCCTCGGTTCGGTCGTCGAACTCAGCGCGGAGCACAGTATTGTCCGGAACCCAGGGAGAGAGCGGACCCTTCTCGGCCTCGAGTTCGGCTAGCGTGCGGTGCTCGTGCGAGTGCAGATCGATATCGAGCACCGTCGTGGACGGTTCGGCCGTCAGGTACCGGGAGAGTTCTCGCTCGGCAGTAGGCCACACCAGCTTGTCGAACGTGTGGTCATCGGTGCGGAAGTTGAGTCGCAAGTGTGGCCCGAGCCGCCAGTGGCGGGTAATCGACACGGCGTCGACGAAGGGGCGCAAGTCTCGGAGGACCGGACGGACTCCACTCAGCAGCAAGCCGGATTTGTCCGGCTGGTAGTAGTACACATGAATGCTTTTCCATCGCAAGGCGATCACCCCCAGGTCACCGGTAGCCGTTCGGGCCCGTAGATCGACATCGCCGTGCGCATCGGGATCTCCCGGGTCGGGACGGCGACGCGGAGACCGGGTAGCCCCTCATGTCGTCGGACGCGGGATCGGCCATCCACGCGGTCAGCGTGTCATCACCGGGCACCTGCCTACGGTGTCGCACCAAGCGGCCGACGTAGTGGACGAGCTTCACCACGTCGGCGGACCGCGCTTCTGTGTCGGGCTTGGTGGTGATGCCGGTGCTGAGCTGTTCGACGAACTTCCGATGCGCCGGCGGAATTCCGACTACAGATTCGCCGGCCCGCTTTGTTTGAATGAGTTTCGGAGGATCGAATGGGCACTCGGCGGTACGTTCCACGGAGATCGTCTTCGGTGTCGCATCCTTCTGCACCGCACACTCCCCTCGATCTACCGACGTAAGTCAAGGTAACAGCGGCCCGACCGTGGAGCCATAGTCTCAACCGGGCTAGATCGGGCCACTCGGTATCGCAAGGAACAGTCCGTTCCGGATCATGTGCCGCCCGCATGGATTTGCGAATCTAGGAGCGTAATCGACGGAACAAACAGGGTGTCGCGGAGCATGACCCGCCGATAGTTCGGCGGCGGGGGGGGCGGGCCCGGGCCGGGGCTGGGGGGTGTGGCGGGGGGGGCAGGAACATGTATATTCAAAATCAGACA
>NZ_JBHXMY010000181.1:0-10315 GCF_042720195.1 Nocardia sp. NPDC058497
ACATCGCCTACACCAACGTCGCGTTCATCGCGTACGTGGTCGCCGGCGGTTTCCTCGCGTGGCGGTGGCCACGCACGATCGGCCTGCACCTGCTGGCCGCGTCGTGGGGGTTCGCCACGATCCTGATCGGCTTCGACTGCCCGCTGACTCATGCCGAGAACTGGGCGCGCAGGCAGGCCGCGGTCGCCGAGCTGCCCGCCAGCGGTTTCATCGACCACTATCTGACCGGGGTGATCTATCCGGACAGCGCGCTGGGGCTGATGCGGGCGTTCGCGGCGGCGGCGGTGCTCGTGTCCTGGATCGGCTATGTGCGGCTGAACCAGCGGCACCGCCGGTTCAGTTCAGGTGCCGTGTGATCTCCCGCGCCACCTCGGCGGGCTGTTCGTCGAGGTAGAAGTGCCCGCCGGGAAACGTGCGGATGCTGAACGGCCCGTCGGTGACGGTGCGCCACTGTTCGGCCTGCGCGGGTGTCGTCGTCGGGTCCTCGGTACTGACCAGTGCGACGATCGGGCAGCTCAGCTGGGGTCCCGGCTGGTGCCGGTAGGTCTCGACGGCCTGATAGTCGGCGCGGACGGCGGGCAGCACCAGGTCGGCCAGGCCCGGCTCGGTGCGCAGCAACCGCACGGGCGCGGGGTCGGTGGCCAGCCGCTCGAGGTCGTCGATGAGGGCGGCGTCGGAGCCCTGGTGCAGCCGCTGCGTCTCGACGAATTCCGGTGCGGGACGGCCGGAGACGATGAGCTGATCAACCGCCTGACCTGCCGCGGCGAGCCGCCGTGCGGTCTCGTAGGCCACCGTAGCGCCCATGCTGTGCCCGAACAGCGCGCGCGGCCGGGTCGGCTGTCGCAGCAGGTCCGCGGCGATCCGGTCGGCGAGCTCGTGCAGGTCGGTGATCATCGGATCGCCGAGCCGATCCTGGCGGCCCGGGTATTGCACGGCGGCGACGTCGACCCCTGGTCCGATGTGCCGAGCCAGTTCGCGGTAGAAGGCCGCCGAGCCACCGCCCGGCGGCAGGCAGACCAGTTGCCCGCGCGGTGCCTGATCCGGTCGCAGTACCCGAACCCATTCCGTCGCAGCCGTATTCACGCCCACCTCACCCTCCTTCACCATGATCGCCGCGGTTAGGCTGGTCGAGGTGACCACCGCGCAGCAACTCGTGCACGCCTACGAGACCGGTCTCGGACTCGCAGCATCGGCCGGGGCCGATGAGCCGGATCCGGGTGACCGGCTCGCGGCCACGCTACCGGTCTGGGCACTGGCCGCGGGCTCGGTGGCGGCCGTCGGCGCGGCCGCGAACCGGATCCGCGCGGCGCATGGGCTGCCGACCAGGCCGTCTGCCCTCGATCCGGCCCGGGTCGACGCGGCGTTCCGCAGTGAGCGGCTGTTTCGCCGCGGTGGCAGCGCGCCGTCGATCTTCGCCGAGCTGTCCGGCTTCTTTCGCACCGCCGACGGGTGGGTGCGCACCCATGCCAACTATCCGCACCATCGCGACCGCCTGACCCACGCCCTCGGCCTGTCTCCGTCGGCCGACGCCGCGCAGCTGACCGCCCGGTTGGCCGCCTTGCCCGCGGCCGAGGTCGAGGACCTGGCGGCCGCCGCGGGTGCGATCGCGGTACGCATCCGCACCGAGTCCGAGTGGGCAGGCAGTCCCATGGGCCGGGCGGCCGCAGCAGGTCCGCTGGTCACAGTCGATCGGCGCACCGACACCGGGCCGAGTTCGGCGCATTCCGAGGCTCGGAAAGCAAGGCAGGCCGGCACAGGTCGCGAGAAGCGCGATTACCCAGGCGAGCGCCCACCAGGCAACCCATCCACGTGGCACCCCACCGCCGAGCACCCTTTGCGCGGCATCCGAGTGCTCGACCTGACCAGGGTCCTGGCCGGACCCGTCGCGACCCGCACCCTCGCACTGCTGGGCGCCGATGTGCTCCGCGTGGATCCGCCGCGACTTCCCGAGATCGACTGGCAGTTCGCCGACACCTGTCAGGGCAAGCGTTCGACCCTGCTCGACCTGCGCACCGACCTCGCGACATTCGAGGACCTCCTGTCCGCCGCCGACGTGCTGGTGACGGGCTACCGGCCGGGTGCGCTCGCCGCGACGGGCGTGCGGGTGACGCGGCCCGATCTCATCGACGCGTCCGTCTCGGCGTGGGGCACAGCCGGACCGTGGGCCGGCCGACGTGGTTTCGACAGCATCGTCCAAGCGACGTCGGGTATTTCGCTGATCGAAGGCTCACCGGATCGCCCCGGTGCGTTGCCTGCGCAGGCGCTCGACCACGGCTCCGGGTATCTCCTCGCCGCGGGCGTCCTGGACGCACTCCTGGCGCGAGCCGACGACGGGGCAGGTCGCGACGTGCGAGTCTCGTTGGCCCGCACCGCTTCCTGGCTCCTGGCAGGTGATCGCCCCTCTACTCACCCCGCTGCGGCAGCGCCCGATCCGACGGCGACTGTCACCCACAGCGAACTCATCACTGCCGCACCGGCATTCGCCGAGTACGCCGACTTCCGCTGGCCCGCACCGCCCTACGGGTCCGCGCAGCCGTTCTGGACCGCGCTACCGGACCAACGCACCTGACCTGTCGCGCAGGTCCCCCACCGGGCAGACGGTCTCAGCGCCCCGCGAGCGCGCGCACCGCCTCCGCCAGCTGATCACCGTCGGCCACCACTTCACCCGGATTCAGTAACCACAGCACACCCAGGCCCTGCGCGAGGACGAAGTACAGCCGGCTGATCGCGTCGGCCTGCGCCTCGTCGAGTTCCGGATGCGCCGCACGCAGATTCGCCGCGAGATCGGTATAGGCACCCGAGAGCTGGTCACCGAGCTGGGCCCGCGCCTCGTCGGAGCGCACGATCCGCACGATGTTCTCCAGGCTGGCCAGCATCGCCTCGTGATTGTCGGCGAACACGGCGGGCATTCCGTTCCACAGCCGGGTGAGGCCGGCCAGCGGCGACGTGCCCGCCCCCTCGTCGATCAGCTCCTCCATCGCGTCACCGATCGAGTTGCCGAGCGCCTCGCTCAGCGCCTCGGTGACCAGCCGCTCCTTGGACCCGAAGTGATAGCCGATCGCGGCCAGGCTCACCCCGGCGGCCGCGGCGATATCGCGCGCGGTCGCCTTGGCCACACCGCGTTCCAGGATGACCTTGCGCGCCCCCGCCAGTAGGTCTTCTCGATTACCCATGCCGCGAGACTACCCGACCGTCTTAGACATTTGTACTAGACATTCGTGCAACCCACATGTTAGACATATGTCTAAGACATTCGTTCTCCAGACGGGAAACACCATGACCACCAGCCCCCTGCACGTTCTGGTCTCCGGCGGCGGTATCGCGGGCAACGCGGTCGCACTTCAGTTGCTGCGCAGCGGCATTCGCACCACTGTCGTCGAGCGCGCCGCAGTCCCCCGCCCCGGTGGCCAGGCCGTGGATCTGCGGGGGCCGAGCCGGGAAGCGGCCGAGCGGATGGGCCTGATGGAGGGCATCCGCAAGTACCAGCTCGACGAGCGCGGCATGTCCTACATCGACGGCGACGGCCGCGTCTACGCCCGCATGGCGATGGAGGATTTCGACGGCCGAGGCGCGGTCGCCGAGATCGAGATCACCCGCGGCGACCTCAACCAGGTCCTGCTCGACGCCCTGGCCACCGCCGACAACGGCCACCTCGACTACCGCTATGGCGAGTGGATCGAGCGGATCGACCAGGACGACACCGGCGTCGAAGTCACCTTCGCCTCGGGCCGCACCGAAAGTTTCGACCTGGTGATCGGCGCCGACGGCGTGCACTCGGCGACGCGACGACTCGTCTTCGGGCCGGAGGAGCAGTTCAGCACCAACCTCGGCGGGTACGGCGCGTTCTTCACGATGCCGACCCCGCCGCAGGTGGAGCCCGGCTGGTTCGGCATGCGCCTGGTACCCGGCGCCATGCTCGGTATCCGCCCCGACGGCGACCCGGCTACCGCGAAGGCGATCATCACCATCCGCACCGACGCCGACCCCGCGCTGCGTCGCGACCCCGACGCCCAGCGCGCCCTGATCCGCCGTGCCATCGGCGAGGCGGGATGGCACGCGCCCGCGGTGCTCGCCGCGATGGAGACCACCCCCGATTTCTACTTCGACGAGCTCGCCCGCGTCGACGTGCCCGACCTGGCCGTCGGCCGGGTCACGCTGGTCGGCGACGCGGGCTACTGCGGCTCCCCCATGACCGGGATGGGCACCGCGATGGCGGTGGTCGGCGCCTATGTGCTCGCGGCCGAGATCGCCGCGACGCCGGCGGACCTGCCCGGCGCCCTGCGGCGCTATCAGGACACGATCACGCCGTTCCTGGCCAAAGCCAAGGAGATTCCCGGCGGCGGCATCGCGATGATGCTCCCGCACACCAAGCTGATGACCAGCCTGGCGAAGGTCAACGTGCGGATGATGATGTCGCGTCCGATGCGGCCGATCACGAAGAAGATCTTCTTCGGCCACACCGAGGAGTTCACCCTGCCGACCTACTGATCGCCCGGCCCGGACCTCCCGCGAGATCCGGGCCAACAGCCACGGTTACCCTCGAGCTGTGGCTCAGCAGATCATCCTCGACGTGGACACCGGCATCGATGATTCGCTGGCGCTGCTGTATCTGCTGGCGTCACCGGAGGCGCGGATCATCGGGATCGCCGCGACCGCGGGCAATGTGCCGACCGCGCAGGTGGCGGTGAGCACCCTCGCCCTGCTCGATCTTGCCCACGCCGACGAGATCGAGGTGGCCGCCGGCGCGGACGGACCGCTCGCCGTGCCGCTGCGCACCACCGAGGACACGCACGGCCCGCAGGGCCTCGGTTATGCCGAGCTACCTGTCTCGACTCGTCCGCTGTCAGGCCGGTCGGCCGCGCAGATGTGGGTGGACCTGGCCCGCGCGAACCCCGGCTCGGCGATCGGCCTGTGCACCGGCCCGCTGACCAATCTCGCCCTGGCCCTGCGCATCGAACCCGAACTGCCCCGGCTGCTGCGGCGCCTGGTGATCATGGGCGGCGCGTTCAACCATCCGGGCAACACCACACCGACCAACGAGTGGAACATCCACGTCGACCCCGAGGCGGCCAAAGAGGTATTCGACGCGTTCTCGTCCGCGGCGCCGGATCGCAGGCCGCTGGTGTGCGCGCTCGACATCACCGAGTCCATCGAGATGCGGCCCGAGCATCTGGCCCGGCTGGCCGAGGCCGCCCACAGCACGCCGATCGAACGGGTCGCCGCGGGTGTTGCCCCCGAATGGCGTTCGGCGGCAAGCAATCCGATCATCCGGTATCTCGTCGACGCGGTGCGGTTCTATTTCGACTTCCATGATCTGTACGACCTGGGCTACCTCGCGCACATGCACGACCCGTTCGCCGCCGCGGTCGCGCTGGACCCGGCTCTGGCGCTGACCCGTCCCGCCACCGTCGACGTCGAACTGGCGGGCACCATCACCCGGGCGACCACCGTCGCCGACTGGGCGGGCATGTGGGGCCGGGAACCCAACGCCGACATCGTGATCGGCACCGACCCCGCCGTCTTCTTCGAACGTCTCGTCACCCGCGTCGGAGCTTTCGCCCGTCGCCTGTACCCGGAGCCGCCCTCGTGACCGTCGATACCGCCGCCTATCTCGCCGACTTCCGCCGCCGCCTCGAGCTGCCAGCGATCGTCGACGTGCACACCCACTTCATGCCCGACCAGGTGATGCGCAAGGTGTGGGCGTACTTCGACCAGGTCGGCCCGCTGACCGGCAGGCCGTGGCCGATCACGTACCGCGACGACGAACAGGTGCGGCTGAAGACCTTGCGCGACTTCGGCGTTCGCGCGTTCACCTCGCTGGTGTACCCGCACAAGCCGCAGATGGCCGCCTGGCTCAACGAGTGGACCGCCGAGTTCGCCGCCCGCACACCCGACTGCCTGCACACCGCCACCTTCTACCCTGAACCGGAGGCGCCCGAATACGTCCGCGCCGCCATCGAGAGTGGTGCGCGAGTCTTCAAGGTGCACATCCAGGTCGGCGCGTTCTCACCGCTGGACCCCCTGCTCGACCCCGTGTGGGCGATCCTGGCCGAGACCGGTGTACCCGTGCTCATCCACTGCGGATCAGGGCCCGCCCCCGGCGAATTCACCGGTCCGGCACCCATTGCCGAACTGCTGCGGCGCTTTCCGGCGCTGCGGCTGATCATCGCGCACATGGGCACCCCCGAGTACAGCGAGTTCCTCGACCTGGCCGAGCAGTACCCGCGGCTCTACCTCGACACGACGATGGTGTGGACCGACTTCAGCGAAGGCGGTGCGCCGTTCCCGCCCGCCGAGCGGGAACGCCTGCGCCGCTTCGCCGATCGCATTCTGTTCGGCAGCGACTTCCCCAATATCCCCTACCCGTACGCCGAGGCCGTCCAGGCGCTCGAGCGGCTCGACCTCGGGCCGGACTGGCTGCGCAAGGTGTGCCACGACAACGCGGTCGCGCTGTTCGACCTGCGCTGATCAGGCGGGGATCGCCATCCCCTCGGCAAGCAGGGGCCAGGAGTTCTCGAGCGCCTTCTGCCAGTAGCCTCACGAATGGGTGGTGCCGACGACGACGGGGCGAATCAGGACGCCGCCACGGTGAAGCGGGCACGTCGGTGGACCGGGCGCTCCGCCTCGTCGAGTAGGGCGACCGCGAAATCCTCCATCGAGATGGTCGACACTCCGGCCACGTCGACCAGCAGTTCGTCGGCGCCTACCCGGTAGCTCCCGGTGCGCTCACCCGGAATCAGCTCGGCGGGCGGACTCAGATAGGTCCAGTCAGCCTCCGCATCGGCTCGGCACGCGGCGAGTTGTTCGGCGCAGGCCTGCGCGATCGCGGCGAGTTCGGCGGGGAAGTCCGGGGTTTCGTGCAGCAGAGCCTCGGCGCCGGGGACCGTCAGCGTCGCCGCGCCGCCGACGACGAGCAGCCGCACACCGCTGCGGGCCACGCCTTCGAGCATCGCGGCCGCGACCACCCGCAGTTCGGACTCACGCCCCACCGCGGGGCGCGTTGCCGCGATCACGAGATCGTGACCGGCACTCAGGTTTTCGACGTCGTCGGCAGACCCCGCGTCACCGATCCGCACGTCCACGCCGTCCGGCATCGCCACGACCCGCCGCGCCACCGCGGTCACCTCGTGCCCGCGCGCCACCGCTTCGGCCACCACCCTGCTGCCGACGGCTCCACCCGCTCCGAACACCGCGATCCGCATGATCAATCCTCCTGTGCGACAACCCGACTCACTGACACGTCGAATGTATCTCAATATTGAGTTAGTTAATCATGATGTATCTCACCATTGAGATATCAGTGCTCGGTGAGCTTGGAGGAATAGACGGCGAGGCGGACGCGGTTGTCGGTGCCGGTCTTCTCGAGCAGGTTCGCGATGTGGCTCTTGACGGTGCTCACGCCGAGATGGAGCTGGTCGGCGATCTCTTGGTTGCCGTATCCTTCGCCGACCAGGCGCAGGACATCGAACTCGCGGGGCGTCAGATCGGGTGCGGGGGTCGAGCCGGGAGCCGACTGGGCTTCGAGGGCCCGGGCAACCAGGCGGCGCAGGAGGGTGGGCGAGAACAGCAGGTCGCCGTCGACTGTTCGCCGGATGGCGTCGAGCAGGACCTCAGGGTCGGTGTCCTTGACGAAATACCCCGCGGCTCCGGCGGCGAGGGCGGGGAACAGGTGATCGTCGTCGTCGAAGGTGGTGAGCACGAGCACTTTCGCGCGCGGTGCCGAGGCGAGGATCTGCCGGGTGGCCGCGACGCCGTCGAGGCCGGGCATGCGCAGGTCCATGACGACGAGGTCGGGCGCGAGTTCGGCGAACTGCCGCACCGCCTCGACGCCGTCGGCCGCCTCACCGACGACGGCGAGGTCGGTGGTGTCCTCGATGAGCATCCGCAGGCCCGCCCGCACCAGGCGCTGGTCGTCCACCAGCAGCACCGTGATCATGCGTCCACTCCCCGCACGGCGTCGGGCAGCCAGGCCCGCACCACCCAGTGCCCGGCGTCGGCGCCGACGGAGAGGGTGCCGCCGGCGAGGGCGACCCGTTCCCGCATGCCGACGATGCCGTGTCCCGGCGGGGTCGCGGCCTCGCGGCCGCCGCTGACCACCTCGACGCCGATGCCGTTGTCGCGCTTGCCGATCCGGAATCGCACGGGCACACCGCGATCCGCGTGTTTCATGACATTGGTCAGCGATTCCTGGACCAGGCGCAGCAGGGTGAGTCGGCTCATCGCGTCGAGGGTGCCGAGTTCGGTGTCGATGTCGGCCTCGACGGTGAATCCGGCGGCGCGAGCCCGGGTGAGCGCCGCCGTGACCTCGGTGACGACCGCGTCCGCTTCGACCAGCGACACCGTCCCGAACTCGGGATCACGCAGCGCAGCGAGAAAACGGCGAATGTCGGACAGCGCGTCGGTGGCGGTGCCGCGGACATCGTCGAGGACGGCGACGAGGCGCGGGTCCGCTTCCCGCACCACCCGCCCGGCCACGGAGATACGCAGGATGATCGAGGACATGTGGTGGGCGACCACATCGTGCAGTTCCCGCGCCATGGCCGCGCGTTCGTCGAGGCGGGTCCGCGTTTCGGCGTCGGCCGCCCGCATTCGCAGGTTCTGCGCCAGGTCACGCTGGCCGCGCAGATACAACCCCAGCAGCAGCGGCAGTCCCACATACGTCGCGGCCTCGAGGAGGGTGGCCGCCCGGCCGACGGAGGTGTCATGGATGCCGATCCGCCCCAGGACGACAGCAGCGGCCCAGCACACTGTAGACACCGCGACAACGGCTCGTTGATGGGTCCGGGCCACGACATCGACCAGGGCCACCGAACCGAGGTAGGGCACGAGGCCGGACGCGCCCCAGGCCGGCGTACGCAACATCGGCACGGCGAGCACCGACAGCACGATCGACACCGCCAGCGGCCACCGCGCTCCGGCGAGGAACACCACACCCGCGGCGACGGCGAGCAGCCAGTAGTGCGCAGGCACCCGGAACTGTCCCGGATAGGTGCTGGCGAGCAGCAAGACGGGGATCAGTGCCAGCGGCAGCCAGCGGAGGAGCTGCCGCGGGCCTCGGCCTGCGCTGATGTCGATCACGCACCCCACGGTAGGTGACGTTTCGCGACTAGCACGCGATCGGCGCGACCGCAAGGGCCGCGCGGCCGGATTCGGTCCGGTGGGGTCCGGCCGCTGGGCGGAGTCGTCGAGGTCGCGCGCGATCGAAGCTGGAGGTTCCCGCACAGACAAGGAGCACACGTGGTCTCGCGACGAGGATTCCTCACCGGCCTCGCCCTGGTCCCGGTCGCCTACGCGGCCGGGTGTTCGATCCGGCCCTCGGCACCGGGTTCGGCCGCCGGGACGGCAACGCGTCCGCTGCCGATTCCGCCCCAGGCACCGTCGACCCTCGGCGCCGACGGTGTCCGCCGGTTCGCCTTGCGCGTGCAGACCGGGAGCACCGAGATGCTGCCGGGCACCCGCACACCGACATGGGGTTACAGCGGGTCGGTGCTCGGCCCCACACTCCGCGCCCGGCGAGGCGAGGAGGTCGCGGTCACCGTCGTCAACGATCTCCCTGAGCCGACCTCGGTGCATTGGCACGGAATGCATCTGCCCGCAGCCTTCGACGGCGGACCGCATCAGATGATCACACCCGGCGCGCAGTGGATGCCGCGCTGGCGGGTGGATCAGCAGGCCGCGACGCTCTGGTACCACCCACATCCGCACGGCGCGACCGAAAAGCATGTCCAACGCGGGCTGGCCGGCTTCTTCCTGATCGACGACGATGCCACCAATCGCCTCGATCTACCGAAAGACTATGGTGTCGACGATATTCCGCTGGTGATCCAGGATCGCCGGTTCACCGCCGACGGCGGCATCGACGAATCCGACGCCACCGATGTCGGCCTGCTGGGCGACACCATCGTGACCAACGGCATCGCGGGCGCCCACTTCACCGTGACGACCGAGCGGGTCCGGCTCCGCATCCTCAACGGGTCGTCGGGCCGCCTCTACAACCTCGCGCTAGCCGACGGCAGACAGTTCCAGCTGATCGGCACCGACGGTGGTCTCCTGCCGGAACCTGTTGCCCTGACCGAGATCCCGCTCAGCCCGGGTGAGCGGGCTGAGATCGTGGTCACCGTCCGCGCGGGCGAGAACGTCACGCTACGGTCCCTGCCGATCGGTGACCGCGACGGTATCGACCGGGCCGCCGAATTCGGCTTCGACGACTCCTTCGACATCCTGGCCCTGCGCGCCGCCGACACGCTGCGGCCATCGGCGGCCCTCCCCGCGGCACTCGTGCCGATGAGCCCACTCGCCGCGGCGAACACGGCGC
>NZ_JBHXMY010000182.1:0-10275 GCF_042720195.1 Nocardia sp. NPDC058497
CCCAGGGCCACCGCCGTTCTCGGGCCTACTTCACATTGACGACGTGCTCCGCCGGGGTCGCGGCGTACAGCGCCTCGATGTCGGCGGCGTACTTCTTCGCGATCGGGGTCCGCTTGAGCGACATCTTCGGGGTCAGCTCGTCACCGCCCGGCTCCCACAGCGTCTCCACGATCACGAAACGCTTGATCTGCTCCACCCGCGAGAGCTTGCGGTTGCCCGCGGCCACCGCGGCCTTGACCTCCTCGACGATCTCGGCGCGGCGCGCGAGCTCGGCGTGGGTGGCGTCGGTGGCGCCGAACTCCTTGGCGCGCAACGCCGCGACATCGGGATCGAGCATGATCAGCGCGGTGATGTAGGGGCGGGCGTCACCGATGGCGACGGCCTGACCGATCATCGACGACGCCGCCTTCATGGCGTTCTCGATGTTGGAGGGGGCGATGTTCTTGCCCGCCTCGCTGATGATCAGTTCCTTCTTGCGGTCGACGATGCGCAGGTAGCCGTCGGCGTCGAGGGTGCCGATGTCACCGGTGTGCAGCCAGCCCGCGTCGTCGATGGCCTCGGCGGTCTTGTCGGGCATGTTGCGGTAGCCGGGAGTGACGATCGGGCCGCGGATGAGCACCTCACCGTCGGCGTCCAGACGCAGTTCGACACCGTCCATGACGCGACCGACCGAGCCGGGGCGCGGCTTGTCGATATCGGTGAACGTGCCGACACCGGTGGTCTCGGACATGCCCCACACCTCGCTGACCGCGAACCCGAGGCCCAGGAAGTATTCCAGGGTCTCGGCGGGCACCGGCGCGGCGCCGGACGCGGCGACCTTCAGGTCACCGAAACCGAGCGCCTCGCGCAGCTTCGACAGCACCAGCGCGTCGGCGGCCTTGTGCTGCACACCGAGCAGCAGCGAGCCGCCCTCACCGGACAGCTTCGCTTTGGCTTGGGAGACACCGACACCGATCGCCCAGTTGGCCAGGGCCTTCTTCACCGGGCTCGGTTCGACCGCGAGCTTGTTCTCGATACCGGCCTTGATCTTCTGCCACACCCGCGGCACACCGAAGAACACGGTGGGGCGGGCGTCGGGCAGGGCCGCGGCGATCTCGCGCGGGTCGGTGACCGTGGTGATCTGGATGCCGGTGAGCAGGCTCATCGCGTGCGCGGAGATGCGGTCGGCGACATGCGCGGCCGGCAGATACGACACGGCACGATCGTCGAAACCGACCGGCAGCGGACCGGAGACCAGGCCGACGACCTGGGCGATCACATTGCTCTGGGTGAGCTCGACACCCTTGGACGGGCCGGTGGTGCCGGAGGTGTAGATCAGGGTGGCCAGATCACCCGGCTGCACCGCCTGCCACGCGGCGTCGAAGTCGAAGTCGGGCAGCGGATCCGACTCCAGCTGGGCCAGGCCGATGGTGCCCTCGGCGGTGCCGTCGACGAGGACAGTGTGTTCGGTCTCGGCGCCCGCTTCGCGGATGACGTCGAGGAACGCCTGCTCGGTGATCACGACCTTGTTGCCCGCGTTCGCGAACACGTGCGCGATCTGCTCGGGAGAGCTGGTGTTGTACACCGAGAACGGGGTCGCGCCCAGGTGCAGGGCCGCGGTGTCGATCAGGTTGAACTCGGGGCGGTTGGTGAGCATGATGCCGACCGCGTCACCGTGGCCGACGCCGAGCTTCGCCAGGCCCGCCGCCAGCGCCCGCACCCGCGTCGCGTATTCCGCCCAGGTGATCTGCTGGGTGCCGCCCACCGTTCGCAAGGCGATCTGGTCGGGCCGCAACGCGGCGGTCTGCTGGAAGGCGGCGGGCACGGTGTGCACCGTGACGCCGGAAGCGTGCGCGAAACCGATGTCTGTCATATCCCTGTTCCCGATATAGGCCGTGCCGGACGCCGAGCCAATGCGAGTGAATCTGTCTCATCGTCTCGAGCGATGGGCGTCAGCAGTGGCGCGGCTCACTTATCGTAACCGGACATACGGGATTGTGGCGGCGGTTACCGTCGACGCCGCGGCGGCCACCACGAACGCGGCGTGGGCTCGGGCACGACATCTGCCGACGGGTCAGCGGGGATGGTGTGCCTGCGATGGCGGCGTTTGGCCTGCAGATATCGCCTGCCGCGCACCGTGTTCAGGGCGATGGTGAGTGCGATGGGGTCGACCGCGATGCCGGCCGCGTCCAGCGCTCGGCACTTGTCGGGGTTGTTGGTGAGCAGCCGGACGCGGATGAGGCCGAGTTCGCGCAGCGCCAGCGCGGCGGCATCGTAGCGACGGGCGTCGATGTCGAGACCGAGGCGGCGATAGCTGTCGAAGGTGTCGGCACCGGACAATTCGCTCTCGCGATAGCCACGGGCCTTCCAGATCAGGCCCGCACCGCGCCCTTCCTGTTCGAGGTAGGCGAGCACGCCCGCGCCCTCCTGCTGGATGCGGTCCATCGACTCGGTGAGCTCGGCGCCGCAGTCGCAGTCGTCGGAGCCGAGGCCCTCGCCGTAGAGACAGCGCGAATGCACCCGCACCAGGCAGCCGTCGCGTGGTTCGCCGAAAACCAGCAGGTACCCGCCGTCGCTCGGGTCGGCAATCTCGATGACCCGGACCGGAAGGTCGCTGCCCCGGCGCCCCAGCCGGTGCTGGGTGTCGCCACCGGCGCGTCCGGTTCTGGCACTGCCGAACGACAGTATGGTCAACGATCCTCCGTGCGGGGACAGGGCGGCGCGACCGCCGTTGCCGGACAGGGCGTGCGAGCTGAACGCCGCGACTTTACTCCTGGTCGGTGGCGGGCGGCGCGTACAGCCGGACGATGCGGTCGATCTCGTCGGCGGCGGGCATCGATGCCGCGATCGCGCCCAGTTTCTGGGTCGGGATCATCGCGGCGGTCGTCCAGACGAAATCAGCTGCGGTGAGCGGGGATCGGGCATTGACCAGGCGATAGGCGAGCGCGCCCGTGAAGGCGGCGGCGGCGCCCGCGGAGGCTTTGAGCACCTGCGGGAAATGATCGATGACGGTCTCGATGGTGTCGGAGGCGACAGCGCAGCGAAAGTTCTCGACCGTGCACACCGTTCCGACACCGAGACCACGCAGCAGCCGGGGGATGTCGTCGGCGGATTCGGCGGGCACGTCGGGCAGCAGGGCCGCGAGCTCGATGGACGTGCCGACCAGGTAGTCGACGACGCTCAGGTGCTGGTAGAGGCCCTGCGGTACCGCCATCGACGGTGTCGGGCACACGATGACCGGCGGTTTGGGGCGCATCTGCGACACCACAGCGAGGACCTGCTCGATGATCGCGGGCGGCTGCTCGAAGCTGAGGATCACCACGTCGGAGGCCTCGAGTGCGGCCCGCAGCTCCGGCCGGTGCAGGTCCTCGTCCTGCAATTGCACCCGGCTGTCGCGACAGCCGATGATGCGGGATTCGCCGTTGGGCGTGATGACGACGGCCGTGACGAGCGACTTCGCGAACGGCACCACTTTGATCAGATCGAGGTGCACCCGTTCGAACTCGATGAATTCCAGGATCCGGCGGCCGTATTCGTCGCCGCCGACCGCGGACACCAGACGGACGTCGATGCCGAGACGGGCCGCGGCGACGGCACGGTTGAGGCCTTTGCCGCCGGGATGCCCGTCGAAGTTGCCATTGGCCGCGCGGTGGGCGTCGGGAAAAGTGTCGACACGATAGATGTGGTCGATGACAGCGTCGCCGATGACGGTGACGACGCCGCGCGGCGTCGGCGCGGCCTCGGCAGCCTGTCCGGCAGGTGGTCGCGCCATGGGGTAGCCGGAGTCGGCGGCCAGCAGACCCGCCAGCGCGGTGAAGGCATTGTGTTCCAAGCTGGTGCGCAGCCGCTTGACGGTCGGCGTCTCGGGCACCGGCTCGACGTCGAGCAGGGTGTGCAGGGCGACCCACTGCTCGGTCAAGGCCTCTCGACGTTCGCCGAGGTTATCTGCATAAAGGCGTTCTACATCGAGACCGACGCCGACGCGGTCGCGGAACAAACCCAGCGACAGCGCGGCATCGACGATGAGCCGATCGGTCGGTGGCAGCCACTGCGCGACCTCGCGGACCACCGGCAAGATCGAGGCCTCCGGACTGGCTCCGGTGCGCCGGGCGTGCCTGCGCACGGACAGCAGTTCGAGCAGCGGCGCAGCGTCGATCTCGGTGTGCCGCAAGCGTTCTGCGCTCAGGCCCGAGTACTTGCCCAGCCTGGTCAGGATGCTGCGAATGGCGGCGACGCGAGCATCCTGGGGAACCATCGGCATGCTGCCTCCCGTGACCTGACGGCGGTTCGACCACCCCGGCGAGGCGGCGGACGCCGGACTGCGATCGCCACAATGCCGGGTTTGCCGCGCCCGGTTTGCGGCAATTACCTCCATACAATGGCAATTGACCGAGACAAAAGGCAAATGCCACACTGGGTTACGGGGAGCACGCGCCCCGCCAGACGCTCGGCGGGCACCGTGTCCCGGCGGGGAAGGCAGGTCTGCGATGACAATTCAGAGCACCGACGACACGCTGCGCAGTGACCGCACACCGGAGTACGCGCAACGGACCGGACCTGACACCTGGCGGTTGAGCTGGCTGCCCGAATACAGCCTCACCCGGGAGCAGGCACTGGCGGGTATGGAGCTCGACGAATTGGTCAGCGATCTCGCCGCCGCCCACGATCGCATCGCGCACGCCGAGATCAGCGCTCGCGCCGACATCCTCGGCATGATCTGGCAGCAGGCGCTGATCAAGCTCGCCAAACGCGTCGGGGAACGATCGCGCGGCACCGACGATTCCGTCCACGATCCGCCGTCGCACCCATCAGCTGGGCTTCGGCTTCGGCCGACCCAGCTGCTGCGTGGACACGGCGGCCGGGTGCCGCGCGTCAACTACGGATAGACCCTCAAGCCGACGGCGCGCGGTGCTCGGCACCGACCGCGTCGGACAGCGAGCGGAAACCGCCCGCGCGCAGGTTGGCGGCGATGCCGCGGTGGATGCGGGTGGTCCAGAAGGGGCCGCCGTAGATGAAGCCGGTGTAGCCCTGCAGGAGGGTCGCGCCTGCCAGGATGCGGGCCCAGGCCTGGTCGGCGTTCTCGATGCCGCCGACCGAGATCAGGACCAGCTTGTCGCCGACGCGGGCGTAGAGCCGGCGCAGGACTTCCAGGGAGCGTTCGGCGACGGGCGGACCGGACAACCCGCCCGCGCCCATCGCTTCGACCTCGGCGGCCGGGGTCGCCAGGCCGTCGCGGCGGATGGTGGTGTTGGTGGCGACGATGCCGGCCAGGCCCAGTTCGACGGCGAGGTCGGCGACGGCGTCGATGTCCTCGTCGGACAGGTCGGGGGCGATCTTCACCAGGACCGGGACCGTGACGCTGTCGAGCACGGCCTGCAGGATCGGGCGCAGCGACTCGACGGCCTGCAGGTCACGCAGGCCGGGGGTGTTGGGGGAGGACACGTTCACGACGACGAAATCGGCGAGGGGGCCGAGTAGTCGGGCGCTGGTGGCGTAATCGCCTGCGGCGGCCTCGGGTTCGGTGACCTTGGTCTTGCCGATGTTCGCGCCGATCGGGACGGCCGGGTGCGCGTTGTGCAGGCGGGCGGCGGCCGCGGCGGCACCGTGGTTGTTGAAACCCATCCGGTTGATCAGGCCGTGGTCGGCGGGCAGCCGGAACAGGCGCGGCGCCGGGTTACCCGGCTGGGCGTGCGCGGTGACGGTGCCGATCTCGGCGAAACCGAAACCGAGCGAGCCCCAGGTGTTCACGCCGTCGGCGTTCTTGTCGAAGCCCGCGGCCAGGCCCAGCGGGGCGGGGAAGTCGACACCGAAGGCGGTGGTGGCCAGGATCGGGTCGTCGGCGACGGTGAGTTTGCGCGCCAGCCAGCGGGTCGGCGGGAACCAGGTGGCGAACCGCAGGGCGGCGAAGACCAGGTGATGCACCCGCTCCGGCGGGATCAGGAACATCAGGCGTAGTAACAGGGCGTACATGGGTCGGCTCACAATCCGGGTTCGGGCACAGGCAGGACGGCATTCTTGCGGCGGCGCAACAACACCCGGCGGCTGCCGTCGGTGTAGGCGCGTACCCGCGACAATTCCCAGCCACCGAATTCGGCCTGGATGGCCAGCCGCATCGAGGCGGTGACCCGGGTGACCTCGGGTGGCAGCCGCAGCGGCACGTATTCGTAATCGTCGTTGCTGGTTTCCCAGCTCGGCGGGACCGCCGAGCGAGAACCGCGAGGCCTGGCCGCCATCACTGCCCTCTCTTCCGCTCGTCCGCACCGATCCGCTGCAGACCCTCGCCCGCGGCCGAGGCCACGAACAGGTCGCCGGTGCGTTCGTCGACGGTCACCGCGTCGGGCTGGCGCACGGTCGGGAACCGACCCACCTCGACACCGATCCCGGTCGACAGGTCGTAGCCGACGACCTCGTTGCTCTCCGTGCAGGTCACCCAGACCGTGCTCGAGCGCGGATCGTAGGCGAGCGCGTAAGGCGACGATGATACCGGGAAACGCTGGCGCAGCACGAGCGGACCGGCCGAGTAGACCAGCAGTTCACCGCCGGCGGTGTCGGTGACGATGATCCGCCCTTCCGGGTCGGCGATGGCATTTGCTGCGCCGTCGCCGGCGCGCAGCATCAGGCCCAGCGCGTCGTCGCGGACGCTGACGACGGCGGTCTGCTTGCGGTCGAGGACGGTGATGTCGGCACCGGTCAGGGCGATCACGTCGGCCGAGACCAGGCCGGTGACGGTGCGGGCGACGCTGCCGTCGGGGCGCAGTTCACGCACCGTGCCGTCGGCGGTGCCGACGATCAGCGTGCCGTCCGTGCGTGTTTGCACACTGTGCACGTCGCCGTCGACGGGAGTCTCGGTGACGGTGCCCGCGGTCACGTCGACCCGCAGCACCCGATCCGGGGCGGCGACGAGCACTTCACCCGGTGTGCCCTGGGCCAATGCCGCGCCCGCGGCGGGCAGGGTGACGGTCCGCGCGGTGGTGGGCGCGGCGGGGTCGAGCAACGTCAGGGTGGTACCGGCGGCATCGAGGGCGGCGAGGCGACCGGTTTCCCCTTCGGCCAGCAGCGCTTTCGTCGCAGCGGCGGGAATGACCTGGCCGGCGGGCGATGTCGCGGTGGCAGGGGAGACGGCCGCGGTGGCCGGATCCCTGGTCGGCACGTCGGGGCCGTCCGCACCGGCACATCCCGTCAGCACCACCAGTGCCGCCGCGCCGAACAGCGCTGAGGCGACCGAGCCGCGAGGGCGCATGCACCGAACTCCTAATCTCACGAGGTGACCGCTGATCACCATCTGACCATGATGACTCACCGGTAGCTCCGACCGGGTGGCGCACGTCGGGCCTGTCGGTGACGGAGGTTACTGTTGACGTGTCGACAATTGTTTGCCAGGAAGCGGGAGGGGATCACCGATGACCGACCGGACAACCGCGGGTTTCGGCATCGATGACATCTCCGTCGGCCCCTTCGCCCACGGTTTCGGCACCACCGACGACGGCCGCGCGTTCACCTTCCGCACCCACCGCGCCACTCTCACCGTGCACATCTACCGCGCCGACCTGGGCGAGACCGTGCCCGGCGCCGACGATGTGGTCGCCACCGCGCAGGCACAGGTCACCGATATCGACCTCGGTGACGAACGCAGCGTCACCGCGTTCGTGCGCGATCTGCTCCACCACGCGGTCCCGGTCCCGACCGCCGCGCCGAGGGACACCATGACGGTCCGGAGCATCCTGGGCCGGATCAGTGCCGTGATTGATGGTATGTAGATGGTGATGTCTTCCACACTTTTCGCCAGGGCCGCTGCGGCCACCGCCTGCCTCACGGCCCTCGTCGCCCTCACCGCCTGCGGTGGTGGCACCGACGAGGCCTCGGTCGACGCCGCACGGTCATCGGCCCAAGCCTCCCTGTCCTCCTCCATCGCGGTCTCGTCGAGCAAGGCCAATGTGCCGCTGCCGACCGCCGCGGAACTCGACGCGCAGATCAAGCGCGCGCTCGATCCCAACCTGCCCGATGTCGAACGCACCGATCTGATCGAGGACGGCGCCGCGTTCAAGGACGCGATCCCCGACATGTACAAGGCGCTGCGCGACAACCCGCACGCCGTCTACGGCGTCGTCGACCCGGTTTTCGACAACCGTGACGGCACGCTGACCGCCACGATGCGCCTGGACAAGGACGGTTCGGGCACCAATATCCGCACCACCATCGTGCATTTCGTGCTGCTCGACGGGAAGTGGAAGATCTCGCGCACCGATCTGTGCGGCATCCTGCGCTCGGCCGACTATCGCACCGCCGCCTGCGGCTGAGATGCGGGAATCGCGTGCGATGCGGTGGGGCCGGTTCGTCCACCGCCACCGCTACCTCGTGCTCGGGATCTTCATCCTGACGGTGCTGGTGTCGGGCTGGTTCGGCCGGGATATGGCGGGCCGCTACACCCAGGAGGGCTGGTTCGACGAGTCCAGCCAGTCGGTGGCGGCGTCGAAACTGGCCGATGACACCTTCGGCCGCGACACCGACGGCGACCTGATCGTCATCTACACCGCACCCGCGGGCGCCACCGTCGACGATCCCGCGGTGCGCGGCCCGGTGGTGGCCGCGCTCGCGGACCTGCGCGAGCAGTACGGCAAGCACATCCACAAGATCGACAGCTACTGGGACAGCCCGTTCTCCGCGGACGCCTCCGATCCCAGCAAGCAGCACGCGTTCGCCAGCATCGGACTGGCGGGCGGTGGCGGAACGGCCACGGTCAACAACTATCTCGCCCTGAAACCGCATCTCGACGCCGGCGTGCCCGGTGGCGGGCCCGGCGGAACCACCGTGCAGCTGGCGGGATTGCAGCCGGTGGTCGAGGGCATCAATATCGGGATGCAGCACGACATCCGGCGCGCGGAGATCATCGCGTTGCCGATCGTGGCGATCTTGCTGTACTTCGTGTTCGGCGGTGTCATCGGCGCGTTGCTGCCGGTGATGATCGGTGGGCTCACCGTTCTCGGCACCTCCGGCATCCTGCGATTCCTCACCGCGCACATCGAGGTCAATGTGTTCGCCAGTGCGGTGATGACGCTGGTCAGTCTCGGTTTGGCGATCGATTACGGGCTGTTCACGGTGACCAGATTCCGGGAGGAACTCGCGGCGGGCCGCAGCGTGGAGGACGCGACGGCCCGCACCGTCGCGACAGCGGGCCGTACCGTGTTGTTCTCGGCGGCGATCATCGCGATCAGCCTCGGCGCGCTGTTCATCTTCCCCAACGGTGTGCTGCGCTCGGTGCCCTACGGCGGCATCTCCGCGGTGATGCTGGCGGCGCTGCTGTCGGTGACCGCGCTGCCCGCGGCCTTGAGCATCGCCGGGCATCGCATCGACTGGCTGGGCTGGAAGCGATTCTCGCGCAGCAAGACCGAGGCGGAGATCGACGCGGGATTCTTCTCCCGGCTGGCACAGTGGGCGATGCGGCGGCCCTGGGCGGTCGTGATCCCGATCGTGCTCGGCCTGCTGGCCTTGAGTATTCCGTTGCGCCACATCGAGTTCGGCGGAATCAGTGAGAAGTATCTGGCGGCGGACAATCCGGCGCGCGTGGCGCAGGAGGACTTCGACCGGCTCTTCCCCGGCTTCCGCACCGAACCGTTGAAGCTGGTCGTGGTCGGCGCTTCACCACAGCAGCTCGGCGACATCCGGTTCGAGGCCAATCAGATTCCCGGCCTGACCGGCCGGTTCGAGCCTGCCGCGCCGACGAAGGACGGGGTCAACGTCCTCTCCGCCGGACTCGGGGACAAACGCGACGCCGACCGGGTCATCGACACCTTGCGCGACCTGCCCGAACCACCGGGCGTCCAGATCATGGTCGCCGGTATCCCCGCACTGGAACGCGACAGCATCAACGGCCTGATCGACGGTCTCCCGCTGCTGTTGGCGATCCTGATGGCGGCGGCGCTGGCGATGATGGTGATCGCGTTCCGGTCGGTGATCCTGGCGGTGAAGGCCGTCGCGATGAGCGCGCTCAGTCTCGTCTCGACATTGGGCGTACTGACGTGGATCTTCGTGCAAGGACACGGTTCCGATGCCTTCGACTTCACGCCGGGACCGTTGATGTTCGCGGTGGTGGCCTTGATCGTCACGGTGATCTTCGGGTTGTCCACCGACTACGAGGTGTTCCTGCTGTCCCGGATCGCGGAGAAACGGGCCTTGGGCGCCGATGCCGCCGAATCCATCCGCTACGGCGTCGCCCACACCGGTGGCGTGATCACCTCGGCCGCGGCGATCCTCATCGTGGTGACGGGCGCGTTCGGCTTCTCCGACCTGGTGCTGATG
>NZ_JBHXMY010000183.1:0-10250 GCF_042720195.1 Nocardia sp. NPDC058497
GCTTTTTTTTGTCTCACGCGGCCGTGGCAACCCCCCACGCGGGGCGGCCGTTTGGGCGGCCCCGCGGGTGGCCCCCGCGGTGCTCGGCCGCCACCCGGTCGAGCTCGGCGTCGACGGCGGCCACCACGGCCGGATCCATCGAGTCGGGAACGGTGCGCAAGGACATGGCGTGATGGTAAGCGGCGCGACGCCCAGGGTTCACCCGGTTTTCGGCAGGGGGGTAAGGGCAGCCGAACTCCGGCGACTATTCTGGTCGGCGGTAACTGCCGACCCCCTCTCTTCCCCAGGAGTACCCCACAGTGAGCCAAGCAGGCCGTCCTGTAGTTCTGATCGCCGACAAGCTCGCCCAGTCGACCGTCGACGCGCTCGGTGACGGTGTCGAGGTTCGCTGGGTCGATGGCCCCGACCGCCCGGCGCTGCTCGCCGCGGTTCCCGAGGCCGACGCGCTGCTCGTGCGCTCCGCGACCACCGTCGACGCCGAGGTGCTCGACGCGGGCAAGAAGCTCCAGATCGTCGCCCGTGCCGGCGTCGGCCTCGACAATGTCGACGTGCCCGCCGCCACCGAGCGTGGCGTGATGGTCGTCAACGCGCCGACCTCCAACATCCACACCGCCGCCGAGCACGCCGTCACCCTGCTGCTCGCCGCCGCGCGCCAGATCCCGGCCGCCGACGCCACCCTGCGTGAGAAGACCTGGAAGCGCAGCAAGTTCAACGGTGTCGAGATCCTCGGCAAGACAGTCGGCGTCATCGGCCTCGGCCGCATCGGCCAGCTGTTCGCGCAGCGTCTGGCGGCCTTCGAGACCAAGATCGTCGCGTACGACCCCTACACATCGCCCGCTCGCGCCGCCCAGCTCGGCATCGAGCTGCTGAGCCTGGAGGAGGTGCTCGAGCGCGCCGACTTCATCTCGATCCACCTGCCGAAGACGCCCGAGACCAAGGGCATGCTCAACGCCGAGACGCTGGCCAAGACCAAGCCGGGCGTCATCATCGTCAACGCCGCCCGCGGCGGCCTGATCGACGAGCAGGCGCTGGCCGATGCGATCAAGTCCGGCCACGTGCGCGCCGCCGGTCTGGACGTGTTCGAGACCGAGCCGTGCACCGACAGCCCGCTGTTCGAGCTGCCCGAGGTCGTCGTGACCCCGCACCTGGGCGCCTCCACCGCCGAGGCCCAGGACCGCGCGGGCACCGATGTCGCCAAGTCGGTGCTGCTGGCGCTGGCCGGTGAATTCGTGCCCGGCGCCGTGAACGTCACCGGTGGCGCGGTCAACGATGTCGTCGCGCCGTGGCTCGACGTCGTCCGCAAGCAGGGCGCGCTGCTCGGTGCCATCGCCAACGAGCTGCCCGTCAGCGTCGAGGTGCAGGTGCGCGGCGAGCTCGCCTCGCAGGACGTGGCCGTGCTGGAGCTGTCCGCGCTGCGCGGGGTGTTCTCGGCGCTGGTCGAGGACCAGGTCACCTTCGTCAACGCCCCGGCGCTGGCCAAGGAGCGCGGCATCACGGCCGAGGTCACCACCGCCACCGAGAGCCCGAACCACCGCAGCGTCGTCGACCTGCGCGCCGTGTTCGGTGACGGCTCGACCCTGAATGTCGCCGGCACGCTGACCGAGCCGAGCCTGGTCGACAAGATCGTCAACATCAACGGCCGCAACTACGACATGCGCGCCGAGGGCCTGAACCTGGCCGTGCTGAACTACAGCGACAAGCCGGGCGCGCTGGGCAAGATCGGCACCAAGCTGGGCGAGGCCGAGATCGACATCCTGGCCGCGCAGCTGAGCCAGGACGTGGACGCCGAAGGCGCCACCGTGGTCCTGCGCGTCAACCAAGAAGTGTCCGACGAGGTGCAGACCGCGATCGCCGAGGCCGTCGGCGCCGCCAAGGTCGTCCTGGTCGACCTGGCCTGAGTTGTGACGTCCCGGTCTCCGGGACATCGGCAGCTGCGCGCCGTCACCCCACGGTGGCGGCGCGTACCTGTATCCCCGGCGCGGCACGATCCGCCCCGACTTCGAACGGAGTTAGTTCATGAAACTCGCAGTCATCGCCGGTGACGGCATCGGTCCCGAGGTCATCGCCGAGGCGCTCAAGGTGCTCGACGTGGTGTCGCCCGGT
Source organism: Nocardia sp. NPDC058497 (assembly GCF_042720195.1). NCBI lineage: Bacteria > Bacillati > Actinomycetota > Actinomycetes > Mycobacteriales > Nocardiaceae > Nocardia > Nocardia sp. NPDC058497. Next base: position 2,104 of record NZ_JBHXMY010000183.1, read on the forward strand.
GTCGAGAAGACCGAATACGACCTGGGCGCTGCCCGCTACCACCGCACCGGCGAGATCCTGCCGGAGTCGGTGCTGCCCGAGCTGAAGCAGCACGACGCGATCCTGCTCGGCGCCATCGGCGACCCGTCGGTGCCCAGCGGTGTGCTCGAGCGCGGTCTGCTGCTCAAGACCCGCTTCGCGCTGGATCACCACGTGAACCTGCGTCCGTCGCGGCTGTACCCGGGTGTCACCAGCCCGCTGGCGGGCAACCCCGACATCGATTTCGTGGTCGTGCGTGAGGGTACCGAGGGCCCCTACACCGGCACCGGTGGCGCGATCCGCGTCGAGACTCCGCACGAGGTCGCGACCGAGGTGTCCACCAACACCCGCTTCGGCATCGAGCGCGTGGTCCGCTACGCCTTCGCCACCGCGCAGGACCGCCGCAAGCACCTGACCCTCGTGCACAAGAACAACGTGCTCACGTTCGCCGGGTCGCTGTGGCAGCGCACCGTGAACGAGGTCGCCGCCGAGTTCCCCGAGGTGCAGACCGCCTACCAGCACATCGACGCCGCCACCATCCACATGGTGACCGACCCGGGCCGCTTCGACGTGATCGTCACCGACAACCTGTTCGGCGACATCATCACCGACCTGGCCGCCGCCGTCAGCGGTGGCATCGGCCTGGCCGCCTCGGGCAACATCGACGCCTCCGGCGTGAACCCGTCGATGTTCGAGCCGGTCCACGGCAGCGCCCCCGACATCGCGGGCCAGTCCAAGGCCGACCCGACCGCCGCCATCCTGTCGGTCTCGCTGCTGCTCAACCACCTCGGCAACACCGAGGGCGCCGCGCGCATCGAGTCCGCCGTCGCCAAAGACCTGGCCTCGCGCTCCGGCACCGCCTCCACCGTCGAGGTGGGCGACCGGATCGCCGCCATCGTCTGAGGACACTGAACACACGCGGGGCCAGAACCGGCCGTCACTTGGTTATGGCCCCGCGAATGTCACCGGCGTCAGCCTCCTTGGCTTGACCGGTGCGGCGCTACACACAAATCTGGCACGGTCCTAAACTGAAACCAGCGGGGTGTGTCGACCGGGCCGCTGGACTGACCCAGGGGAAGCCCACGACACCAGATCTGGAGGCGAGATGACAGTGGACCGCGCTGCCGGTGACAGTGGCTTCGGCCCCTACACTGTGCTCGATCTGCATGACCTGCCGGAGGATGGCAAAGGGTTTGAACTCGAAGACGGGTGGTTGGTCGAGGTGGCAGCGGGGGCTCGACACAACTGGATCGCGCGACGCCTCGCCGAAATTCTGCAGGCGGCGTTGCCTGATGGCTCCCTGATGGTCTTCGACGGGGGCGAATGGGAGGTCAGCACACCTTCCGGAGTCCGTAAACCGGACATCATCGTTGTTCCGCGCGATGTCGCGAGAGCGGTGATCGTGGACGAAGTGCCTAAACTGCTGCCAGGTCTGGATCTGTTGCTCGCGGTCGAGGTGGTTTCACCGGGTAGCGGCAGCGAACGGACCGATCGGGTTCGCAAGGTCCGCGAGTACGCGGCATTGGGCGTCCCTGAGTACTGGATTGTGGAGCACCGCCCCGACATTCGCATTCTCCGCCTGCGGCTGGACGCTGAAACCGGAACCTATCGTGCTGATCCGCCGGTGGGATCCGGGGCGCTGTTCACCGCAGAAGTCCAGGGTGTCAACGATGTTCGGGTTTCATTCGATCCTGCCGAACTGATCGACTTCTGATCGGCCGCCAGCTACCACCCCCACTGGGATAAGTCGGCGATCGGATCGCCACCATCGTCTGAGAACACCGAACTGCCGAAGGGCCGCTCCAGTTTCCCGGCGCGGCCTTCGTCGTTGGACCCGTTCGATTTGTTTCTGCCGGGTCGAAATATGGTGTGGCGCAGCTATTCTTCCTGATCCTTCGGAACCAGCGGGACCGCCGCCGCGGCGGCGATGGCGGCCACGGCGAAGGCGGCGGGGAAGCCGGTGGCGGTGATCAGGAGGCCGAAAACCGGTGGGATGGCGGCGATGGCGAGGTTTTGGCCGGTGTTCTGGATGCCCAGGCCGCGGCCGCTCCAGAACGGGCCGGCGATTTCGGCAACCGCGGTGAAGGCCAAGCCGTTGTCCGACACCGAGATCACCGAGGCGGCGACCATCAGGGGGACGGCCAGCCACCACCAGTCGGTCCAGGCGGTGATCGTCAGGGCGGCCATCGCGACGACGGCGGCGACGGCGACCTGGCGCAGCGGGCCGAGGCGGCTGCCGACCCGGTCGGACCAGGCGCCCGCGCCGATTCGTCCTGCGGCGCCCAGGAATTGGGTGGCCGTCATCAGGGCGCCCGCGGCGGCCAGCGACCAGCCCAGGTCGCGGTGCAACCACAGCAGGGCGAAGGTCCACAGGGTGGCCTGCGGGAAGACCAGCAGGATCGACACGGCGTGGATGCGCCACAGGGTGGAATCGCCACGGTAGGGGTTGGCGCGGTCGGCGGCCTTGGCCGGCGGGCGTGGCGGGTCGACGATGCCGACCAGGCAACCGACCGCGGCGATACCGGCCATCAGCGCGGGGACCAGCAGGGCGGCGGGGATGCCGTGGTGTTCGGCGACCCACGGAATGCTCAGCGCGGCCAGGCCGACGCCCAGCGGCTGGGCGGTCTGGCGGATGCCCATGGCCAGGCCGCGCCGGTCGGGCGGGAACCAGCCGACGATCACCCGGCCGCTCGCGCCGTTGGAGCTGGCCGCGCCGACACCGCCCAGGAACAGCAGCGCGCCGAACGCGATCGGGTTGTCCACCAGCGCGGCGGCTACCCCGGCGACGAACATCAGCGCCGTGCCCGCCACCAGCACGATGCGTTCACCGATCCGGTCGACGACATAGCCCCACGCGATCAGCGTGCACACCAGGCCGACGGTCGGCAGGGCGACCAGCGCGCCCGCGGCGAACAGGGAATCGCCGCGCGCGGTGAGCGCGGGCAGCAGGAACGGGGTGCCGTGGATGAAGATCGAACTCGAGGTCTGCGCGAACACGCCGAGGGCGAGCATCAGCCAGCGTCTGCCGTCGCCGATCCTGGTCACTTCGGCCGTCGGCCGCACCTCTGTCACGATTCTCACCTCGCCGGGTTGCACGATTGCATCTCAATATTTGAGATTGATGTCTCATGTTGTGAACATCCGGGTTCACGGTACACCCGTGACCGCCGAATGACGCCCCTGGATTCGGTGTCTGACAGATCACAACCGGCGAGGACGGTGTGGAGTGCGAATCCCGCAGGCGGGCAGCGGCTTCGAATCACATCGGTGTGAGATTGCCCGCACTCCGCCCGCGCGCGTATCACTCGCCGGACGCCGCATCCCGGGCGCGTTCGGGCAGGTGGGCGCGTCTCGATAGACTCCGGGGCATGCGCTTAGGTCGAGTTGCCAGTCCCGATGGAGTCGCGTTCGTCAGCATCGAAGGTGACGGCAGCGATGCCACCGCCAAGGAGATCGCCGAACACCCGTTCGGCTCGCCGACGTTCACCGGCCGGAGCTGGCCGCTGGCCGATGTCCGCCTGCTGGCGCCCATCCTGGCGAGCAAGGTGATCTGCATCGGCAAGAACTACGCCGCCCACGCGGCCGAGATGGGCGGCGAGGCGCCGGCCGACCCGGTCATCTTCATGAAGCCCAACACCGCGATCGTCGGCCCGAACGCGCCGATCATCCTGCCGCCCAGCTCGTCTCAGGTCGACTACGAGGGCGAGCTGGCGGTGGTGATCGGCCGTCCGTGCAAAGACGTGCCCGCGGCCAAGGCCGCCGACGTCATCCTGGGCTACACCGTCGCCAACGACGTCACCGCCCGCGACCAGCAGCGCCACGACGGGCAGTGGACCAGGGCCAAGGGCTACGACACGTTCTGCCCGCTCGGCCCGTGGATCGAAACCGCGCTGGATCCAAGCGATCTGGAGATCGTCACCGAGGTCGAGGGTGAGGTCCGCCAGCGCAGCCGCACGTCGCTGTTCCTGCACGATATCCCCAAGATCGTCGAATGGGTGTCGACCGTGATGACCCTGCTGCCCGGTGACGTGATCCTCACCGGCACACCGGAAGGCGTCGGCCCGCTGCAGGCAGGGCAGAACGTGTCGGTCACCGTCGAGGGCATCGGCACCCTCACCAATCCTGTTGCCACCAAGCGCTGATACCGCGGAGAGAGAGTCATGACTGAAGTACGGGTCCGTTTCTGCCCGTCGCCGACCGGCACGCCGCACGTCGGCCTGATCCGCACGGCGCTGTTCAACTGGGCGTACGCGCGCCACCACGGCGGAAGCTTCGTCTTCCGCATCGAAGACACCGACGCCGCACGCGATTCCGAGCGGGCGATCCTGGACGCGCTGCGCTGGCTCGGCCTGACCTGGGATGAGGGGCCCGAGGTCGGCGGCCCCTACGAGCCGTACCGGCAGTCGCAGCGCCGCGATCAGCACCTCGAGGTCGTGCGCAAGCTGGTCGCGGCGGGCGAGGCCTACGAATCCTTCTCGACGCCGGACGAGGTCGAGGCACGGCATCGCGCGGCCGGTCGTGACCCGAAATTGGGCTACGACAATTTCGATCGTGACCTGACCGCCGAGCAGATCGCGGCCTACAAGGCCGAGGGCAGGCCCGCGGTGATCCGGTTGCGGATGCCGGACGAAGATCTCGGCTGGAACGATCTCGTGCGCGGCGAAACCACTTTCAAAGCCGGTACCGTGCCCGACTTCGCGCTCACTCGCGGCAATGGCGATCCGCTCTACACACTGGTGAATCCGGTCGACGACGCGTTGATGAAGATCACCCATGTGCTGCGTGGTGAGGATCTGTTGTCCTCGACGCCGCGCCAGCTCGCGTTGTACGCGGCGCTGCAGCGTATCGGGGTCGCGGAGTTCACGCCGGAGTTCGGTCATCTGCCGTTCGTGATGGGCCAGGGCAACAAGAAACTGTCCAAGCGCGACCCGGAATCGAATCTGTTCGTCCACCGTGATCGCGGATTCATCCCTGAGGGTTTGCTGAATTACCTGGCCCTGCTCGGCTGGAGTATCGCCGAGGACCGCGATGTGTTCTCCATGGCGGAGATGGTGGCGGCATTCGACATTTCGACGGTGAATTCGAATCCGGCCCGTTTCGACCAGAAGAAAGCCGACGCCATCAATGCCGAGCAGATTCGTTTGCTCGAGCCGGGTGATTTCGGTCACCGTTTGCGCGAGTACCTCACCACGCAGGGTCATATCGGCGCCGAAATCGACGAGAAGGCCTTCCTCGCCGCGGCCGAACTGGTGCAGACCCGCATCGTGGTGCTCGGCGACGCGTGGGACCTGCTGAAGTTCCTGTTCGTCGAGCCGGCGGAGTTCGCGATCGACCAGTCCGCGGGCGGCAAGAACCTGGGCGCCGAGGCCGATCCGGTGCTCGACGCCGCGCTCGCCGCCGTGGAGCCGCTGGCCGAGTGGACGACGCCGGCCCTGGAAGAGGCGCTGAAGAAGGCGCTGATCGACGATCTGGGGCTCAAGCCGCGTAAGGCGTTCGCGCCGGTGCGCGTCGCGGTGACGGGCTCGCACATCAGCCCGCCGCTGTACGAGTCGATGGAGCTGCTGGGCCGCGAGGTCTCGCTCGACCGGCTCCGTGCCGCGCGTGGCTGGGTGCCCGCCGCGCAGTGAGCGCGTCCGGGGCGGATGCGGCCGGTCCGCAGCCGCCCCGGAACGGCCAAAACAACCAAAAATAGGCTTCTGACCAGGCGATTTGTAGTTTACCCCACTGTGTTTGGTAATCTTCTTCTCGCCGCGGAACACGGCCTCGCAACACCGACAACCAGCCGGTGAGACGCCAGGCCGAGCGTTTCCATCCTTGGGGTATGGTGTAATTGGCAACACAGCTGATTCTGGTTCAGCCATTCTAGGTTCGAGTCCTGGTACCCCAGCAAGGTTTCACTTCGGTGAGATCGTCCTGGCCCCGTCGTCTAGCGGCCTAGGACGCCGCCCTCTCAAGGCGGTAGCGCGGGTTCAAATCCCGTCGGGGCTACAAAGAAAGACCCCCGGTCGAATTCGACCGGGGGTCTTCTTCGTTCTACAACCGCTTGTGCAGCGCTTCGGCGGCGGCGACCAGATCGGCGGCCCAGCGCGCGCCCGGCCGCCTGCCCATCCGGTCGATCGGGCCCGAGACCGACACCGCGGCCACCACGAGGCCCGCCGTGTCGCGGACCGGCGCCGAGACGCTCGCCACGCCCTGCGCGCGTTCCGCGGCGCTCTGCGCCCACCCCCGCTTGCGGACCTCGGCCAGCGCGCGATCGCCGAACACCGCGTCGGCCAGGACGGTGCGCTGCAGTTCGGGATCGGCCCATGCCAGCAGCACCTTGGCCGCCGAGCCCGCGGTGAGCGGGAGCCGGGAGCCGACCGGCACGGTGTCGCGCAGGCCGACGGGCGGCTCCAGCGCGGCCACGCAGACGCGCGCGTGCCCGTCGCGGCAGTACAACTGGACACTCTCGCCGGTGATCTCCCGCAGACGGGGCAGAATGGACCCTGCGGCCTCCACCAGTGGATCGGCGGCCCCTGCGGACAGTTCGGTGAGCGCGGGGCCGGGACGCCACAGCCCGTTGCCGTCACGTGCCAGCAGCCGGTGCGTCTCCAGCCCGACCGCCAGCCGGTGCGCCGTGGCGCGGGGCAGGCCGGTGCGGGTGCACAGGTCGTTGAGACCGCATGGCTCGTCCGCGACGGCGTAGAGCACCGCCACGGCTTTGTCCAGAACACCGATACCGCTATGCTGTCTCATAGAACGATACTAACGTCTCATATGTTGAGACTCCAAGTATGCCCGTCGAAAGGTGATCAAGCCATGGCCGAGCGCGCCCGCACACTGGCCGAGAAGGTGTGGGAACAGCACGTCGTCACTACCGGTGCCGGCGAAGGTTCCTCCCGCGAACCCGACCTGATCTACATCGATCTGCACCTCGTGCACGAGGTGACCAGCCCGCAGGCCTTCGACGGGCTCCGCGCGGCAGGCCGGCCGGTGCGCAGGCCTGATCTCACCATCGCCACCGAGGACCACAACGTCCCCACCGTCGACATCGACAAGCCGATCGCCGACCCGATCTCGCGCACCCAGGTGGAGACGCTGCGCCGCAACTGCGCCGAGTTCGGCGTCCGCCTGCACCCGATGGGCGATGTGGAGCAGGGCATCGTGCACGTGGTCGGCCCGCAGCTGGGTCTGACCCAGCCGGGCATGACCGTGGTGTGCGGCGACAGCCACACCTCCACCCACGGCGCGTTCGGCGCGCTGGCGATGGGCATCGGCACCAGCGAGGTCGAGCACGTGCTGGCCACCCAGACGCTGTCGCTGCGCCCGTTCAAGACGATGGCCATCACCGTCGACGGCGAATTGGCGCCCGGCGTCACGAGCAAGGACCTGATCCTGGCCGTGATCGCCCAGATCGGCACCGGCGGCGGCCAGGGCTATGTGCTGGAGTACCGCGGCGAGGCGATCCGCAAGCTGTCGATGGAAGCGCGGATGACGATCTGCAACATGTCCATCGAGGCGGGCGCCCGCGCGGGCATGATCGCCCCGGACGAGGTGACCTACGAATTCCTGAAGGGCCGCCCGCACGCGCCGCAGGGCGCGGACTGGGACGCCGCGGTGGCCGCCTGGGAGGCGCTGAAGACCGACGAGGGCGCGGCTTTCGACGCCGAGGTCCATATCGACGCGAACGTACTGACCCCGTTCGTCACCTGGGGCACCAACCCGGGCCAGGGCCTGCCGCTGGGCGCGAACGTGCCGGATCCGGCCCAGATCGCCGACGACAGCGAGCGCGACGCCGCCGAGAAGGCGTTGCGCTACATGGACCTGACGCCGGGAACGCCGCTGCGTGAGGTCAGCGTGGACACCGTATTCGTCGGTTCCTGCACCAACGGCCGGATCGAGGATTTGCGTGCGGTCGCCGATGTTTTGAAGGGACGCCACGTCGCCGACGGTGTGCGAATGCTGGTCGTACCCGGGTCGATGAAGGTGCGCGCGCAGGCGGAAAAAGAAGGACTCGGCGAGATTTTCACCGCCGCCGGCGCGGAATGGCGCCAGGCGGGCTGCTCGATGTGCCTTGGCATGAATCCCGATCAGCTCGAGCCGGGCCAGCGCTGCGCGTCCACCTCGACCCGCAATGTCGAAGGCAGGCA
>NZ_JBHXMY010000184.1:0-10209 GCF_042720195.1 Nocardia sp. NPDC058497
CTACATGGCTTGGCGCGACGGCCGGTTCCCGGTTGTCGAATCAGGTAAGAAGACAGTTCACGAGTTGCGCCAGGATCACCTACCGATGTCCAAGGTGGTCAAGGCCTTCACACATATCCAGGCTCCCCGCATCACCACAGCGGGTCGACCTGGGGGGACTCCGGGCCGGCTGGCGTTGTCGACGTCGAGCGACTTTCCCGAGGCGGTGGATCTCGTGACGCGACTGTACGACCAGTTCGGCTTCGACACCGTCGACAACAGCCCGCTCAGCGAATCCTGGCGCAGCGGTCCCGGCCAGCCCGCCTGGGTCGCGCACGAGACCCAGACTCGTGCGGAGCTGATTGCCAACCTCGCCGCCGCGCGACGAAATGTCGTGGCCTGAAGGCTGACTCGGCGTAGCCGGGGTCGCTCACCTTGCCGCGGAACTGGGGGTCATCCCTCGCCTCGAACTGGATGTCCTCGCCGGAGCCTGCCGACAGCTGCTCCTCTCTGACGACGTGGCTCATGCCGGCGAGCAGGATGCGTCGACGTCGTTGTACTTCTCAGCTTCTTAACCAGGGTGGCAAAAGAAGCGTCAGACGCTGAGGTGCCGTTTTGCCTATGCGAGCGTTGGAGCCCTTGTTCGCAGGGCGTCGGGGATGGCGGCGAAGGCTTCGTGCAGGCGGGTGATGAGCGCGGATCGGCCGCCGGCGCCGTCGGCGGCGACCCAGCCACGCCCGGCGATGCTCCAGGCCGTAGTGGTCAGCTCGGCGAGGATGCGGAGGCGCAGATCGCCGGGGGGGAGGGCCAGTTTGCCCGAAAGGTGTGCTGTCACTTCGGTTTCCACACCCGAGCGGGCGTATTCGATGTAGCCGAGCAGGCTGGGGGCGGTCAGGATCAGGCTGCGTGTGGCGATGTAGCGCTCATCCCAGTCGTCGGGAAGCGCGGTCGCCGTGTCGGTGAGGACGTCGCGTAACGCGGTGAGGATCGGCCCGGTGAGTTCACTCGCGGCGAGGGCTTGGAGATAGCCGGTCCAGAGCTCGGTCTCGGCCTCGACGGCCACTGCCTCCTTGGTGGGGAATGTCCGGAAGAACGTGCTGCGCGAGACCTCTGCTGCCTCGACCAGTTCCTCCACGGTGGTGGTGGCGAAACCCTTCTCGGTGAACAGCGCCAGGGCCGCGTCGGCCAGGGCTCGGCGGGTGCGGATCCGCTTGCGTTCCCGCAGCGGCAGGGCGCGGTCGTCTGAAGGCATACCGAGATCCTAGCGCGCGAAGAGCCTCAGGCTCAAAAGGAACGCAGTGTAAATTGAGACTTGCGCACGTATGACACTGAGTGTCAGAATTGTTCACGACACCGAGCACCATCCGAACCAGGAGATCGCAATGAGCACCGCTACCGCCCCGACCACCCTGAACCCCTCGATCATTGGTCAGGCCGAGAAGCACCACACCGCGGTCCTGACCCGCGCACTGGCTGGCACCACCCTGGATGAGAAGCAGTGGATCGTGCTGAATCAAGCCCTTGCCGCTGGCGAGCCGGTCGATCCGAGCGCCCACATCGCCCGGATCGCCGCAATGACTCAGTGGGCCCGCACCGAGGTCGAGACCGCCGTGAACGCACTGCTCGCCAGTGCCCTGCTGGCCACCACACCCCACGGACTGCTCGAGCCCGCCGACACCGGCAAGGCCGTGGTGAGCAAGGTTCGCGCCGAATCCGGGGCGATCGTGGCCGCCGCCTACGGCGAGGTCCCCGCCGACGATCTGGCCACCGCGGCTCGAGTCCTGGCCACCATCACCACCCGCATGGCCCAGGAATTGGCCCACGCCTGAACCGAATTCGCCACCGGACCATCGCTTTCGCGAGCGTGGGCCGGTGGCGCACGAGCACCGTTGCGGGTTCGTCCATCCACAGAGAAGAGGTTTCACGAAATGAACAGCAGAATTACCGTTGTCGGCGTAGCGGTCTCGGCCATCGGTGCGGCATTGCTGCTTACTGGTTGCGGTGGAACGACCGCCGAGGCCGGACCGCCCGCGAGCAGCACCGTCGCCGCCGTGACCACGACCCAATCAGCTCCGGCCCCCGCCACCTTGACTCCGTCGATCATCGGCCAGGCCGAGAAGCACCACACCGCGGTGCTGGTCCGCGCACTGACCGGCACCACTGTGGATGAGAAGCAGTGGATCGTGCTGAATCAAGCCACTGGCGAGCCGGTCGAGCGGGCCGCTCACATCAACCGGATCGCCGGATTGACCCAGTGGGCCCCCGCCGAGGTCGAAACTGCCCTGAATGCGCTACTCGCCAAGGGCCTAGTGGCGAACACACCCCACGGCAGACTCGAGCCCACCACCGCAGGCAATGCCGTAGTGGGCAAGGTTCGCGCCGAATCCGGCGCGATCGTGGCCGCCGCCTACGGCGCGGTCCCGGCCGAAGATCTGGCCACCGCGGCTCGAGTCCTGGCCGCCATCACCGCCCGCATGGCCGAGGAATTGACCCACGGCTGAACCGAATGGCCGTAGGCCCAAAGGCAGCGGCGGGTTGCGCGCGGGGCGGGCGCCGCTCAATCAATGTTCTTGGGTTTCTGGAGTGGTTCGCCCGCGACGCCCTTGGCCGAACCTGGCAAGCTCACCGGCAGTACGATCGGGAGCTGGCCAGCGCGGAGGCCCATCGACTGCGCCGGAGTCCCGTAAGCAGAACTCCGTGTCGTCGCGCACAACCTGCTCCTCGCGGTGCCCGACGGTGTGCGCAGGTACATGCCATGCGGCGTCAGGTTACGAGCTTCCGCCAGTGGTGTCACGATGTACTGAAGCCTGCCGTCCTGGCCTGAACCAAGCCCACATCCAGCCCGCGTCCGACGGCCCGAGTTGGCGACGACAGGGCCGACCTGCTCGCGTGCAGCGAAATCCCGACCTGCCCAGTCCCTTTCGATGAAAGTTCCCGCATCACCAGCACAGGCGGGGAGCGGCTGCACAACGAGACCGACATCGTGTACTTCCGGTGAGCGCGCTCGAGCCGCAGCCCGGCGTATACGTACCCGCGGGCAGCATCCCCTGCCCAGTGAATTGCGACGACAATGGTCGTATGGCCAGTGTGGAATTGCGCGCGTACGCCGAGCTGAACGACTTCCTCCGCCCGGCTGCTCGGTATGCGGCGCAGCGGCGACCGGTCCGTCCGCATCAGACTGTCAAAGACATCGTCGAGGCCGCGGGCATCCCGCACACCGAGGTCGATCTGATCCTGGTGAACGGTGAGTCCGTCGACTTCGGCCACCACCCGCGACCGGGCGATCGGATCGCCGCGTACCCGATGTTCGAAACGCTGGATGTCGGGCCGCTGACCAGGGTGCGGGCCCGCCCGCTGCGCGATCCGCGGTTCATCGTCGACGTCAATCTCGGCGGCCTCGCCCGGCTGATGCGCCTGATGGGACTCGACACCCGCTGCGACTGGGCCGCCGCCGACGCCGCGCTGGCCGAGACAGCCGCCGCCGACCATCGCATCCTGCTCACCCGCGACCGCGGACTCCTCGCGCGGCGCAACGTCACCCACGGCGTCTTCGTGCACGCGGACCGGCCGTTCGAGCAGATCGTCGAGCTGATCCGCAGGCTCGACCTGGCCGATCGCCTTGCCCCGTTCACCCGCTGCCTGCGCTGCGGCGGCATCGTCACCGAGGTGGCGAAGGGCGACATCATCGATCGCCTCGAACCGCTCACCCGCCGCTACTACGACACCTTTCGCCGGTGCTCGGAGTGCGGGCGCATCTACTGGGCGGGGTCACATCAGCGGCGGCTCGACAACACGGTCACCCGAATTCGCGCCGCGACGAGTGCCCAAAAGGGTGTTGACCAGAGGCATCACTACCCGCAACAGAACGGGTTATCGCACGGTTGACCGACTTCACTGCCGTACGCCACGAAATCCCGAACCGGGGCCAGGACTTCCTCGACAGTGCCGGGTTCCAGGATCGGAACGGACCGGTCCAGTGGTTGCCCCCATGTCGTCGGCAAGTCATCGATGTCGAAATACGGCACGCCCTCGACGAATAGCGTCCACAGCGCATGATCGGGAAAGCTGTTGAGCCGCAAGACCCACCACCGACCGTCGACCAGGGCGGCGACCGGGAAATACACGTTCCAGGTCTTGCGCCACCGAGGTCGTGCGAAAAGCTCGAGCCGCGACATGCTTCTCAGTCTCCACGATTCCGCAGCCGGGTGAGCCTACGACCCGCGCGGACTCGCTGCAGTGTCCGCACCGACGGCCAGGTCGACAACGTCCCCGCCGTCCCCGCCGACGACGTGTACGCCGTCATCGAGGATCGTTTTCTGGCCGGGCGACGAACTAGGCTGGTGTCTGTGCTGCGGCTGGCCCGCCATGCTGATCGACAGTGCGGCCGCGAGTCGGCCTGCCGGATTCGCGCGGCACCGGCATCTGAGTGCCGGAATTCCGGGCGCCGGCGCCGTTGCGGTCAGTGTGTGATGATCGGCACGAGGTGCGTTCGGGCGAAGTCGCGCAGTTCTTCGTCGGTGCTCAGTGGGAGCACGCCGGACGGCGCCAGGATCATCGAGTGCACCACCCGGCAGAGGACTTCCGTGCGAGCGCTGAGGTCCGGGGGCTCGACGAGCTGTCCGGCGGCGATCGCCTCGAGCAGGATGGACTCGGTGGTCGCGATCGACAACGCGATGGTGGTAGCGCCGTCGTTGGTGAGGCGGGGTAGCACTCGCTCGGGTTCGAGCAGCAGCAGGCGGTTGACCAGCGGGTGTTCGCGCCAGCGGCGGACGACGGTTACCAGGACGTCGGCCACCAGGTCGTCGAGGTTGTCGTGCTGTTTCGGCAGGCAGGTCAGGTCCGCCAGCACGCGCGCGACCTCGCGGGCGAAGACGGCGCTGACCACGTCGTCGCGCGACCCGATCCGCCGATAGACCGTGGCCCGGTCGACGCCGGCCTGGCGGGCGATGTCCTCGATCGTCGTCTTCTTGACCCCGACATGGCCGAACTGGACCAGTGCCGCGTCGAGGATGCGGGACTCCACGGAGTCGGAATCGTCGGATTCGGGAGCGCTTGTCGAGGTCACAGGGGCCGTGGTCATGCCGTCAACGGTAGCAACCAGGCGGTTGATGCAACAGGGCGACACTTTTTGTGGCTGCAACATTGCAATTCAATCTGTTGCATCGTATCGTTGTGACATGGCTCATTCAGTTGACGCAACGAGGCGTCATCACCGCGAGGAAGCACACGCGATCAACGCGCGGGACGTGCACTTCGACTTCGGTGATGTGCCGATGCACTACATCCCGGGCGAGGTCTTCGCGACCCACGTCATCAACGTCATGCACCTGGTGCTGCCGGAAGGCGAACGGGCGATGGCTCAGGCGCTGGCCGAAGCGCTGCCCTATATCGACGACCAGCGGCTGCGCGAGGAGGTGCAGGGCTTCGTCGGTCAGGAGACGATGCACGCCAGCAGTCACGCCGGTGCGCGCGATCACCTGCAGTCGATCGGCCTCGACGTCGATTCGATGATCAAGACCTTCGCCTGGTTCGTCGACCGCATTCTCGGTGACCATGGTCTGACCGGCCGGGCCAAGGAGGAATGGCTCAAGGAACGCCTCGCCCTGTTCGCCGGGATGGAGCACTACACCGCCGTCATCGGTGAGTGGTTGCTGGAGAACGACAAGTTCGAGGACCTCGGGATGGACCCGACCATGCTCGATCTGATCCGCTGGCACGGCGCCGAGGAAGTCGAGCACCGCAGCGTGGTCTACGACGCCTACATGTACGTCGACGGCAGTTATGGGCGTAAGGCGCGTACCGCGGTCGCCGCCAGCGCGACACTGTTGGCCACGTTCGTGGTCGCCTCGGCGTACCTCTATGCCAAGGATCCCGCACCCCGCAAGGGTCCGTTCTGGCCGGTGCAGCTGGCTCGGGCGACCGCCCGGGGCATCGTGCCCAACTTCGGCCTGTTCCTCAGCGAGATCCCGCGCTACCTGCGTCCCGGGTTCCACCCCTCTCAGCTGGGCCCGATGGACCGCGCGCTGCGCTATCTGGCGCATTCGCCCGCGGCCCGCGCGGCGGAGCAGTGACGGCGGGGGTGGGTGCGGTGTCGGAGGCGTACACGCCGCCCGTCGCGCTGCGTGCGCTGGGCGCGCTGGCCGACGGCTACCGGCAGCTGTTCGTGGCCGGTCGCGCCGCGCCGTTGATCTCCAAGCCGAATCCGGTGCGCCACAGTGGATTCGAGATCCCGCTGACGGTCGCGCAGGTCGAATCGGTTGCCGCGGACGTGGTCGGTCTGACCTTGACCTCGCCTGCCGGTGACCTCCTCCCGCCCTGGCGGCCGGGTTCGCACCTCGACGTCGTGCTGCTCTCGGGCAAGCAGCGTCAGTACTCCCTGTGCGGTGACCCCGACGACCGTCGCCGGTATCGGATCGCGGTTCGCCGCATCGCCGACGGTGAGGGGGGATCCATCGAGGTGCACGAGCAGTTGGCGGTGGGGGACACGATTCGTGTCCGTGGCCCGCGCAACGCTTTCGACTTCATCGCCGCGCCCTCCTACCTCTTCGTCGCCGGCGGCATCGGGATCACCCCCATCCTGCCCATGGTGCGGGCAGCGGCCCGTGCTGGCGCGCGCTGGCAGCTGATCTACCTCGGGCGTTCGCGCGCAACCATGCCGTTCCTGGCGGAATTGGCCGCCATGCCGGGCGGCCGGATCGACATCCGTCCGGATGACGAGTTCGGCCCGCCCGACATCGCCGAACTGCTCACCCGCGCCGAACCCGGCGCGTCGGTGTACGTCTGCGGCCCGCCACCTGTGCTGGCGGCGGCCCAGCGCCATGCCTTCCGGATCAACCCGACGGGATCCCTGCACACCGAACGCTTCTCGGCGCTGCCGGTGGTCGACGGCAAAGAATTCGACGTGACCCTGGCGCGTTCCGGGACGACCGTGCGCGTCGGTGCCGAGGAAACCGCGCTCGCGGCCATCGCCCGGGTGAACCCGGATGTCGTGTACTCGTGCCGGCAGGGGTTCTGCGGTACCTGCAAGGTCGCGGTGCTGGCCGGTGCGGTAGAGCATCGCGACCGCAAGCTCCTGGACTCCGAGCGCAGCAGCCAGATGCTGACCTGCGTGTCCCGCGCCGCGGGCGAATCACTCGTGCTCGACCTCTGACCAGAGCAATCACTGTCGAAAGGACGACGTCCATGGGGCGCACCTTCCCGCTGACCGAATGCGACGATGCCTTCCTGGCGAACGCATCCCGACGGTATGTCCACATCGTGAGCATTCCCGCGGCACCCGAACAGGTGTGGGCGGCGCTGAGTGCCGATGACGCGCTGGTGTCGTGGTCGCGTGTGGTCACCGGCATGCGGTGGTGCTCACCGCGGCCGCACGGCGTCGGCTCCACCCGCATCGTCACCCTCGCCGGTGCGGTGGCGCTGACCGAACGCTTCTACCGCTGGGACGAGGGAAAGCGGATGACGTTCACCGTCGACGCGGCCTCCATTCCGGGTCTGCGCCGCTTCGCCGAGGACATCGCCCTCGAACCCACCGGTGCGGGCACTCGCTTGACGTGGACGTTCGCGCTGGAGGGCGACGCGGCGCTGCGGCCGCTGCTGTGGGCGGGCGGACCGCTCAACAAACAGGTCACCGCGTCGATCGCCCGGGGTATCACCCGCCGGGTGCTCGACCTCGCGCGGAAGGAATCCCGCTGATGGCGGCGCCGACGAAAGACCAGTCCGCGCAGCGTGAGTCGAGCTTCGAGGTGACCTCGCCCGCGACCGGTGCCACGGTTGGCGGCTATCCGGTGCACACCGCGGCCGAGGTCGAGGCCACGGTCGCCGCCGCCCGCCCGGCGGCGGACTGGTGGGCCGGCATCGGCTTCGCCGAGCGAGCGCGACGGCTGGACGCCTGGCGCGGCGAGATCGTCCGCGGGCGAGACGAACTCGCGCGGATCATCCACGACGAGATGGGCAAGCCGCTCTCCGATGCTCGCCTCGAGATCGCCATGGCGCTCGAACACCTCGCGTGGGCCGCGGGCAATGCGCGCCAGGTGCTCGGACCGCGCTCGGTGCGGCCCGGGCTGCTGGCGGTCAATCAGGAGTGCACGCTGGAGTACCGCCCGTTCGGCGTGGTCGGGGTGATCGGACCGTGGAACTACCCGGTCTTCACGCCGCTGGGTTCGATTTCCTTCGCGCTCGCGGCGGGCAACGCCGTGGTGTTCAAGCCGAGCGAGTACACCCCTGGGGTAGGGCGCTGGCTCGCTGAGCGATTCGGCGCTGTCGTACCGGAACAGCCGGTGTTCCAGGTGATCACGGGCCTGGGGGAGACCGGTGCCGCGCTGTGCCGGGCCGGGGTCGGCAAGATCGGATTCACCGGGTCCACCGCCACCGGCAAGCGGGTCATGGCCGCGTGCGCGGAGACCTTGACGCCGGTGCTGATGGAGCTCGGCGGAAAGGACGCGCTCATCGTCGATGCTGACGCGGACCTGAACGCCGCCGCCGACGCCGCGGTGTGGGGCGGGATGTCGAACGCGGGCCAGACCTGCCTCGGCGTGGAGCGTGTCTACGTGCACACCGACGTCTACGACGAGTTCCTGACGAAACTCGTTGCCTGCGCACAGAATCTGCGTGCGGGTACGGGTGCGGCGAAGATCGGGCCGATCACGATGCCCAAGCAGATCGCGATCATTCGTCACCACATCGAGGACGCGCTGTCGCGCGGAGCGCGGGCGCTGCTGGGGGGCGCCGACGCGATCGAGGGGCAGTACGTGCAGCCGACCATTCTGGTCGATGTTCCCGAGGATGCCGCGGCGGTCACCGAGGAGACCTTCGGCCCGACCCTCACCGTGGCGCGGGTGCGGGATATGGACGAGGCCGTGGAACGGGTCAACGCCGGCGCGTACGGCCTGGGCAGCACGGTCTTCTCACGCCGCAACGGCAGGCAGATCGCCGATCGCCTCCGCGCGGGCGGCACTTCTATCAATGCCTACGTCGCACATGCCACGATCGCGCGACTGCCGTTGGGCGGCGTCGGCGATTCCGGCTTCGGCCGGGTGCACGGGCCCGACGGCCTGAAGGAATTCACCTACGCCAAAGCCACGACCCGGCAACGCTTCCCGTTGCCGCTGGCACTGACCACGTTCACCCGCAGCGACACCACCGACGCCATCGTCGATCGGCTGGTCACCGTGCTGCATGGAAGGAATCGGTAAGAAGATGACAGCAACCGAACACCATCACATCGTCGTGATCGGTGCCGGATTCGGCGGCATCGGACTCGCGATCAAATTGCGCGAGGCCGGCTTCGACGATCTCGTGATCCTCGAGCGCGCCGCCGATCTGGGCGGGACCTGGCAGGCCAACACTTACCCGGGCAGCGCGTGTGACGTGCCGTCCCATCTCTACAGCTACTCCTTCGCACCCAATCCCGACTGGTCGCGGACCTACGGACAACAGGCCGAGATCCTCGGCTACATCCGGGACGTGGCGACGAAATTCGATGTCGTCGACCACATCCGGCTCAACACCGAACTGCTCGAGGCCCACTGGGACGAGGACCGCTCGCTGTGGCGCATCGAAACCTCGCAGGGCGCGCTCACCGCGGACTACCTGATCTCGGCGACCGGCATCTTCGCCGAGGCGAAGTACCCGAACTTTCCCGGCCTCGACACCTTCGAGGGCAAGGCTTTCCATTCGCTGCACTGGGACCACGAGCACAACCTCACCGGGGAGCGGGTGGCGGTGATCGGCACCGGTGCCTCCGCGGTGCAGTTCGTGCCGGAAATTCAGCCGAAGGTGGCCGCGCTCACGGTGTTCCAGCGTTCCGCGCCGTGGATCGTGCCGCGGATGGATCGCCACACCTCCGGCGTCGAGCGGTTCGTGCTGCGCAAGGTCCCCCTCGCGGGCAAGGCGATCCGGAGTGCCTGGTACGCGGCGATCGAATCGTTCGGCCTGGTCGGTTTCGTCGACAACCGGTTCCGCCACCCCTACGAAATGCTGGGCCGGTGGCAGCTGCGGCGCCAGGTGCGCGATCCCGAGTTGCGCGAGAGGCTGACGCCGGACTACATGCTCGGATGCAAGCGGGCGATCTTTTCCGACGCCTACCTTCCTGCCCTCGATCAGGACAACGTCGAGGTGGTGACCGACGGGATCGCCGAGGTACGACCACATTCCGTCGTCACCCGAGCCGGAGTCGAGATCCCGGTCGACACGATCATCTACGGTACCGGATTCATGTCGGCGCCCTCGGCC
>NZ_JBHXMY010000185.1:0-10206 GCF_042720195.1 Nocardia sp. NPDC058497
CAACTTGGGTGCGCAGATCCTAAGGCCCGCCGAACGCCGCTATTTTCGGCCCCTGCGGCAGCTCGTCGATCGCCTTCGCGTTTTCGGCCGGGCCCGACCTGGGGCGGGTGCGGTCGAGCGTCTCGTACACCGCGTCACGAGGTACGGCTTCAACCCGGCTGAAGAGGTCGGCGCAATCGGTGTTGGACGCCAGGACCGTCGACAGCGAGCAGTTGCCGATGACGACGGTGGTGACACCGTGGCGCAACGATTCCGACAGCTCCGGCTTGATCAGCACCTCGGCGTCGTAGTGGGTGTGCACGTCGACGAAGCCGGGCACGACCCACTTGCCGTCGGCATCGATCACCTCGGTGTTCGGTCCGACAGGCAGCGGTTCAGCCGAAACACGGTGCACGACACCGTCGATGATGCCGAGATGGCGCCGGGCGGCAGGCGCGCCGGTGCCGTCTAACCAGGTGCCACCGGTGATGACGAGATCGAAATCGGTCATGAGAGAACTACTTTCCGCTGTCGGTCGAGTGTGCTGCGATGAACTTCTCCGCGTAGCCGGCGATCGCGCCCGGGTCGGAGAAGGGCAGCCAGTGGCCGCGCGGCAGGTCGTGGCGGATCAGGTCGTCTGCCCACTGTCCGTAGTCGTCGTAGCCGGCCGGGCGCACGGCGATGTCGCGGGTGTTGACGATCAACTGGACGGGCACCGCGGTGCGCCGGTCCCGCGGGCCGAGCATGCGGGGAAGGATGTTGGCCTTGTAGAAGCGCAGGCCGGAGATCATGTCTTTGCGCAGGGTGTCGGCGACGGTGACCTGGTCGGGCCGGACGCCCTCGACCAGGCGCAGGAACAGCCGCCACATCCGTGCCGAACCGGCCACCCGGAAGAACAGGCCGGGCAGGACCGGCAGCATGAAGAACCCGGTGTAGGCCGAGGACAGGCCCTGGGCCAGGGTGTTCCAGATCGCGCGCGGCGTCGGCCTGCGCAGCGGCGCCCGCAGGAACTTGCCGAGGTGGTCGAGGTTGGGGCCCGAGATCGAGGTGAAGGACGCGACGAACTCCTCGGCGCCCTGTTCGCAGACCGCCTCCCAGATCTGGACCGATCCCCAGTCGTGCGCGAGGACGTGCACCGGCTGCTCCGGGCTGAGCTGGTCGACGACGGCGAAGAAGTCGGTGGCCAGGCGTTCGAGGCGATAGGCCGACACCGCGCGCGGAGCGCTGGACTCCCCGTACCCGCGGGTGTCGTAGGCCAGGACCCGGTATTTGTCCGACAGCAGCGCGATCACGCCGTCCCACAGGTGGTGGGTATCGGGCCAGCCGTGCACCAGTACCACGGGTACACCGTCGGGCTGTCCGTACTCGAACACTGCGAGCTCGATCTCGCCGTTTCTGACCCGGTGTTGTTGCCTCGGCACTGGCCGGACGCTGGGCTGATTGTCGAGGTGAACCGCCATGGGAATTCCTTCTGGACGCGTGCGCCACTGCACGTTGTACTCCGGGTTCGTTCAATAGTACCGCCGGTACCAGTTGTCGAGTTTCCCGGTACGCCGCCGCCCCTGTCAAGCGTGGTTCGTGTCCACAGTCGGGGATTCGCGGCCGGAACTGCCGGTATGCTGCCGAGACGGCTACGGCGACGCGGAAGAACAGGGACATGTCGATGACATCGGGGCGTGCGGCCGCGCGGATCCTCTCGCGCGACGACGTCGTCCGCGGTGCGATCCGCGCCATCGGGCGCGACGGCGCGCACGTGACGATGGGGGCGATCGCGGCCGAGGTCGGCGTCGCCAAACCACGGCTGTACCGCATGTTCGCGGACAAGTCCGACCTGGATCGGGCCGTCGCGGACTGGCTGGTCGACCAGATCTATCGCTCGGTGGCGCCGGATCTGTCGTTGATGATGCAGACCCGCCGCGCCACCGTCCACCAGTTCCTGACCGCGGCCACCGAGGTCGTGCTGACGTACCCGAACGTATTCCGGTACGTGGCGGTCACGCAGAGCGTTGCGACCGGTGACAGCTCGGCACGGCCCCTCGACGTGGGCAGGCGCCTGTCGGACGACCTGGCCGAGCGGACGAGAACACTGTTCGCCGCGGTCGGCCTCGACACCGACGGTGTGGACCACCTCGCCCGTGGCATCGTCGGGTTCCTCGTCGCGGTCACCGATCTCTGGCTCGATGTGCCGGGCAAACCGGAACCGGCCGCCACCGAGGAATTCATCGAGCGCAGTACCGATTCCGTCTGCCAACTGCTCGACGGTTTCCTGCGCGGCAAGGGCGTCGTCGTCGACCCGGACCAGCCGGTCGTCGAAACGCTGGCCGCGATCTCGCAGGGGATCACGCCACCCTGACGATGCTCTCGTACCGTGGACGACATGGGCGAGCGCATGGTGGTCATCGGTGGGGACGCGACGGGGATGGCCGCGGCGTCGCAGGCGCGCAGGCTGCGCGGCGCCGACGAGCTCGAGATCGTGGTGTTCGAGAAGGGAAACCACGCCTCGTACTCGGCGTGCGGGATTCCGTACTGGGTGAGCGGGGATGTCGCCGACGCCGACGATCTGATCGCGCGTTCGCCCGCCGAGCACCGCGCTCGTGACATCGACCTGCGCCTGCGGACCGAGGTGATCGAGATCGATCCGGCGGGGCGACAGGTGCTTTCGCGTGACCTCGGCACCGGCGCCCCATCGTGGACGAGCTACGACAAGCTCGTGCTGGCCACCGGTGCGACGCCGGTCCGTCCGCCGCTGCCTGGTATCGATGCCGAGGGTGTGTACGGCGTGCAGACCCTCGACGACGGGCAGGAGGTCATCGACGGGCTCGCGGCGGCGACCGGGCGGTCCGCGGTCGTCGTGGGCGCCGGGTATATCGGCGTCGAGATGGCCGAGGCGCTGGTGCGGAGCGGATTCCGGGTCACCATGGTCACCCGGGGCGCCGAACCCATGTCCACGCTGGACCCCGATATGGGCGCGCTCGTCCGGGAAGCCATGGTGGGAATGGGAATTCGGGTCGTGACGAACGCCGAAGTCACCGGCATGCGGACCGGCTCGGGCGGACGCGTCGAGGCGGTCACGACCGCCGACACCGAGTATCCGGCGGATGTGGTGATCCTGGGGATCGGCGTGCGCCCGGCCACCGACCTCGCCCGCCGAGCCGGGCTGCCGCTGGGCGAGGACGGCGGTCTGCTCACCGATCTCGCCCAGCGGGTGAGCGGATACGACGACATCTGGGCTGGCGGTGACTGCGTGGAGGTGCTGGACCTGGTGTCCGGCACGCTGCGCCACGTTCCGCTCGGCACCCATGCCAACAAGCACGGCCAAGTCATCGGATCGGGGGTCGGCGGCGGATACGCCACCTTCCCCGGCGTGGTCGGCACCGCGATCAGCAAAGTGTGTGATCTCGAGGTGGCGCGCACCGGCCTGGGGGAGCGGGACGCCCGGCGCGCCGGACTGCAGTTCCACTCCGTCACCATCGAATCCACCGGCCGGGCAGGCTATTTCCCCGGCGCGGAGCCCATGACGGTGAAGATGCTCGCCGAACGTCGCACCGGCCGGCTGCTCGGCGTACAGATCGTCGGCCGCGACGGCGCCGCCAAGCGCATCGATACCGCCGCGGTCGCCCTCACCGCGAGAATGACGGTGGAACAGGTGATCTCGCTCGACCTCGGCTACGCGCCCCCGTTCTCACCGGTCTGGGATCCGGTGCTTGTCGCCGCCCGCGCAGCGGCCCGCGCGGTGGCCCGAGGTCACTGACCGCTGGGATCGCAGGTCCGCGACGGGTCGATCGCGAGCCGCGGTTCTCGCGTATGCGGCAGGTGAGATATCCGCAAATGTTCAGCTATGTTACTTTTCCTTCGGCGAGACCGCTGGGCAGCAGGCGGTCGCGTATGGGTTGGCTGCTGGGTCTAGGGAGTGTCGGATGGTATCGAGTGGCCTGGCCGGTGCTCGTTCCGTCGTGGACCGGCGCGGGCCGTTCTCTGATCCACGATTCGAGCGCTTCATGGCGCTGATCGATGGACTTTCCGTCGAGTCGCACGAGATTCTGACCGGGTTCGCCGAGCGGCTGCGTGCCGTCGAGCGAATGCCTGGCGACTCGCTGGTCGACTAGCCCCGATCGGATCTTCTCTCGGGGGCTTACCCACTTCTGTCCATGTATCTGGGACGTATGCCTCACTAAATCTGTGCCGGTCAGCGCGCTGAAAGCTGCCCTGCTCGCTTCCGCCTGTCCGAAATTGGTCTTTGCCGAGGTATTGACCTGGACTCGTTGTCCAACCTAAATTGCAGGGACACCGTGTCCCACATAATCGGGACGCGCGGCACACAGGAGTGCGTACATGACACAGAAGGTGTTCGTCGTCGGCGTCGGGATGACGAAGTTCGAGAAACCGGGCGCACTGGAATGGGACTACCCCGACATGGCCAGGGAGGCGGGCACCAAGGCGCTCGCGGACGCGGGCATCGACTACGACCGCGTCGAACAGGCCTACGTCGGCTATGTGTACGGCGAGTCGACCTCGGGTCAGCGCGCGGTCTACGAGCTCGGGCTCACCGGCATTCCGGTGGTGAACGTCAACAACAACTGCTCCACCGGATCGACCGCGCTCTACCTCGCGGCGCAGGCGATCCGCGGCGGCCTGGCCGAGTGCACGCTGGCGCTCGGCTTCGAGAAGATGCAGAAGGGTTCGCTCGGTTCGACATTCGACGACCGTGAGCAGCCGATGATGCGCCACCTGCTCGCGCTGGCCGAACTGCAGGAGTTCGCGATGCCGCCCGCGCCGTACATGTTCGGCGCCGCGGGCAAGGAACACATGGAGCGCTACGGCACCACCGCCGAGCAGTTCGCCAAGATCGGCGTGAAGAACCACAAGCACTCGGTGAACAACCCGTACGCGCAGTTCCAGAAGGAATACAGCCTCGACGAAGTACTGGCCGCCAAGCAGATCTACGGCCCGCTCACCAAGCTGCAGTGCTCGCCGACCTCCGACGGTTCCGGCGCGGTGATCCTGGCCAGTGAAGCGTTCGTCGACCGGCACAACCTGGCCGATCGCGCCGTGGAGATGGTCGGGCAGTCGATGGTCACCGACCTCGAGTCCACCTTCTCGACCCAGAGCGCGATCAACCTCGTCGGCGCCGACATGTCGCGCACCGCGGCGCTGAAGGTCTACGAGCAGGCGGGCATCGGCCCCGAGGACGTCGACGTCATCGAGCTGCACGACTGCTTCTCCACCAACGAACTGCTGACCTACGAGGCGCTCGGCCTGTGCGCACCCGGCGAGGGCGGCCGCCTCGTCGACGACAACGCCACCACCTACGGCGGCAAGTGGGTCGTCAACCCGTCCGGCGGCCTGATCTCCAAGGGGCATCCGCTCGGCGCCACCGGCCTGGCCCAGTGCAGCGAACTCACCTGGCAGCTGCGCGGCGATGCCGACGCCCGCCAGGTCGACAACGCGCGAATCGCCTTGCAGCACAACATCGGTCTCGGCGGCGCGGTCGTGGTGACCGCCTACCGCCCGGCCAACCGCTGACCTTCCCCCACGAAACCCGAGGAGTACCCCCATGGCATCTGTGTCCGTTTCCACCGATCTTCCCGTCACCCCCGAGCAGGCGTGGGCTCGCCTGAGCGACCTCGCGAACTGGGAGGACTGGCTGACCATCCACCAGGGCTGGCGCAGTGAGCTCCCCGCCGAGCTGACCGCGGGCTCGCGTTTCATCGAGGTCGTGTCGGTGATGAACATGGCCAACAAGATCGAGTGGACCGTCGCCGAGGTGGACCCGAACAAGTACCTGCGCATCACCGGCACCGGAATGGCCGGTGTCACCGTCGAATTCGCGCTGAAGGTGGAGTCGACCGAGTCGGGCTCGAGTGCCGCGTTCGACGCCAGCTTCAAGGGCACCATGATCGTGGGCCCGATCGGCAAGGCCGTCGCCAAGCACGCCGAAGCCGACCTGAAGGCCTCGATGGCCAAGTTCACCGAGCTCGTCGGATCGGCCGCATGACCACTTCGGAATCGGCCGGGGTCGTCTTCGACGGCTCCGGCCTGGGGGAGTGGACCGACGAGGAGCGGTTCTCGGTCACCGCGGAACGGATCGCGGAATACGCCGCGGCGACCAATGATCCGATCGACGCCCACCGCAGCGGCGAGATCGCGCCGCCGGTGTTCGCGGTCGTCCCGGTGTTCACCTCGATGGCACCGGCGGCGCTGTCGGTGGCGCCGGTGGAACTGCTGATGAAGCTCGTGCACGGTGAGCAGGACTTCCTGTTCCACCGGCCGATCCGGGCGGGCGACGAACTGGTGGTGCGTGCCAAGCCGATCGGCTACGTGGGCAAACCGAACGGTTCGACGGTGGTCGTCTACGCCGAAACCCGCGACGCCGCAGGTGAACTCGTCAACGAGCAGTGGATGACGGCGTTCTTCCGCAAGGTCGACGCGGGCCCCGGCGAAGGGGATCAGGCACCCGAGCACCGGATCACCGACACTGACCGGGCGAGCCAACCGGTCGCGAAGGTCACCGCGCACATCGACAGCGACCAGACCTTCCGCTACTCGCCCGCCTCCGGCGATCCGATGCCGATCCACCTCGACGACGAAATCGCCAGGATGGCAGGGCTTCCCGGCATCATCAACCACGGTCTGTGCACCATGGCGTTCACGTCCTGGGCCGCGCTGACCGAACTCGCCGGCGGTGACACCGCGCGCCTGCGCCGCCTCGCCGTGCGCTTCGCCAAGCCGGTGCTGCCGGGCCAGGACATCACCACGACCATGTGGCGCACCGCCGCCACACCGGGCGTCGCCGCCTACGCCTTCGAGACCGAAGCCGCGGGCCAGATCGCGATCACCGACGGCCGCGTCGAATTCAACGAGGAGAACTGAACTCATGGGAAAGCTTGACGGTCGCGTCGCAGTCGTCACCGGCGCCGGGCGCGGTATCGGCCGCGAACACGCGCTGCTGTTCGCCCGCGAGGGCGCGAAGGTCGTGGTCAACGACCTCGGCGGCGCCAACGACGGCTCCGGCAGCGATGCCGGACCGGCTCAGCAGGTGGTCGACGAGATCGTCGCCGCCGGTGGGCGGGCAGTCGCCAACACCGACAACGTCGCCACCTGGGACGGCGCGAAATCCCTTGTCGACCAGGCGATCAGCGAATACGGCACGCTCGATGTGCTGGTGAACAACGCGGGCATCCTGCGCGACGCGTTCATCGCGGGCATGGCGGAATCCCAGTGGGACGCCGTCATCGCCGTGCACCTCAAGGGCCACGCCGCCACCCTGCACCACGCCGCGGCGTACTGGAAGGCCCAGACCAAGGCGGGCGTGCCCGTCAACGCGGCGGTGATCAACACCGCCTCGGCCTCGGGCACCTTCATGCCCAATGCGGGACAGGGCAACTACGGCGCCGCCAAGGCAGGCATCGCCGCACTGACCCTCGTCGCCGCCGACGAGCTCGAGCGCTACGGCGTGCGGGTCAACGCGATCGCCCCGATCGCGCGCACCCGGCTGACCCTGGCCACCCCCGGCATGGGCGCGCTGTTCGCCGCCGAGGTGCCCGAGGGCGAGTTCGACGCGTTCGCCCCGGCCAACATCTCGCCGCTGGTCGCGCACCTGGCCGAGGCCGGCTGCCCGCTCACCGGCAAGGTGTTCGCGGTGCAGGGCGGCGCGATCGTGGAACTGGCGGGCTGGCACGACGTGCGCACGGTCGAGACCGACGGTCCGTGGACCATCGATGAGGTCGCCGCCCAGCTGAAGGAGACCAGCTAGCCATGGCACGCAACAGCTATGAGCTCGGCGTCGGCGTCAGCGAGGACCACCTGGCTCTCGCCGACGCGGTGCACGGGTTCGTCGAACGCACCATCACCGCCGAGATCGTCCGCGCGGCAGTCGAATCCAGTGAGGCGGGCAAGCAGCTGCCCTACTGGGACGCGCTCGTCGCGCAGGATCTGCTGAGCCTGCACGTCGCCGAGGACCTGGGCGGGCAGGGAGCGGGTCTGCTGACACTGGCCGTCGCGCTCGAGCCGCTCGGCCGTGGCCTGCACACCGGCCCGTTCGTGCCGACGGCGCTGGCGAGCGCGGTGCTGGCCCAGGCCGGTGGGGCATGGGCGCAGGCGCAACTGCCCGGTCTGGCCGACGGGTCGCGTACCGGTGCGGTCGCGTTGTCCTCGAACCTGACCGGTGTGCTGCGTGACGGTGCGCTGGTTGTGGACGGCACCGCCGACGGTGTGGTCGGTGCGGTGTCGGCGGATGTGATCATCGCGCCGGTCACCGTCGACGGCGAGCAGCGGTGGGTCGCGTTCGAGAACGCCGATCTGACCGTCGCCGCGCAGGACAATGTCGACGTGCTGCGCGCAGCGGCTCGGCTGCAGGCGGATTCGGTCGAGGTGTCGGCGGCACGGGTGCTCGCGGTGACCTCCGCGCGGGTGCGGTCGGTCGCGGCGGTCGTGCTGGGCGCCGAGGCGGTCGGCGTGATGTCGTGGTGTGTCTCGACCGCGTCCGAATACGCCAAGACCCGCGTGCAGTTCGGCAGGCCGATCGGGCAGTTCCAGGGCGTCAAGCACAAGTGCGCGCACATGGGTATCGCGCTGGAGAAGGCACGCGCGGTGCTGTGGGATGCCGCTTACGCGCTGGATCGCGACGACGAGACCGCCGACTACGCGGCCGCCGTCGCCGCGCTGATCATCCCCGATGCCGCGGTGCAGGTCGCCCAGGATTGCGTCCAGGTCCACGGTGGCATCGGCTTCACCTGGGAACACGACGCGCACCTGTACTACCGGCGCGTGCTCGCGCTGCGCGGTCAGTTGGGTGCGCGCGACGAACGCGCCGAGGCGGTCGCCGGCTACGCGCTGTCGGGGCTGACGCTGTCGAGCGAACTCGAATTGCCCGCCGAGGCCGAGCAGATCCGGGCCGGTATCCGGGCCGAGCTCGCCGAGATCGCGCAGATCGACGACGAGGACGACCAGCTCGTCGCGCTCGGCGACGGCGGCTGGAACCTGCCGCATCTGCCGCGCCCGTACGGTCGTTCGGCCTCGCCGCTCGAGCAGGTCGTGATCTCGCAGGAGATCAAGGCCTCCGGTATTCCGATGCCGCAGCTGCTGATGGGTACCTGGGCGGTCGGCGCGATCGTCCCGCACGGCGACGAACGGCAGAAGCGGGAGCTGGTCGTTCCGACGTTGCGCGGCGAGGTCGTGTGGTGCCAGCTGTTCAGCGAACCGGGCGCGGGCTCGGACCTGGCGAGCCTGACCACCAAGGCGACCAAGGTCGACGGTGGCTGGCGGGTCACCGGGCAGAAGATCTGGACCACGGTCGCGCAGTTCGCGGAATGGGCGATGCTGATCGCGCGCACCAGCCCGGACAAGCCCAAGCACGAGGGCATCACCTACTTCGTGCTCGATATGTCCAGCCCCGGCATCACGGTGCGGCCGCTGCGGGAGATGACCGGATCAGCGCTGTTCAACGAGGTGTTCCTCGACGACGTGTTCATCCCCGACGAGAACGTCGTCGGCGCGGTCGACGACGGCTGGCACGTGGCGCGCACGACGCTGGCCGGTGAGCGGGTGGCGCTGAGCCAGAAGATGGAGGCCTACGCCACCGACGCCGACCTGCTGAAGTTCGCTATCGGGCGGGACCTGTCACCGGTGGCGCGCTACCACGTCGGCGAGCTCATGGCCGAGAGCAGGGCGGTGGACGTGATCGGTTCGCGGGTGGTGCTCAAGCAGCTGTCCGGCATCGATGTCTCGACCACCTCCAGCGTCGGCAAGCTGCTGGGTATGGCACTGGGACAAGCGATTTCGGAGTTCGTCGTCGCCGAACTCGGCATCGCCGGTGTCGTCTCGGTGCCGGGGGAGCGCAGTGATCACGCGATGGAACAGCTGATCGCCGGGCGCGCCACCACCATCTACGGTGGCACGACCGAGGTGCAGCTCAATGTCATCGGCGAACGGATGCTGGGGCTGCCCCGCGACGCGTCGGTGACCGCCTGAGGGTGCTCACGGTCGCGGCCGGACCCACCCGCCGAAGGCGTCCTGGAGGGTGAGGGCCGCGGCGATCGACAGGTGGTCGCGGCCCGCCCCCGCGACCACCTGCACACCCAGCGGCAGACCGTGGGCGCCCCGGCCGAGCGGAACCTGCGTCACCGGCAGGCCCCCCGCGCGGAACCGGGCGCCCCCGGGGGGTGCCGCCCCCGCGCCCCGGGGGGGGGCGGGGGGGGGGCGGCGCGGGGGGGGGGGGGGGGTGGGGGA
>NZ_JBHXMY010000186.1:0-2463 GCF_042720195.1 Nocardia sp. NPDC058497
CACCGCGACCGGCCCGACGTCTCGGTTGGTCATCGAAATCGCCACCGCGAGCTGACGTCACCCGCTCACAGCCAGTACGGTCGATATGTTCGGCTCCGGTGCTATCCGGTGTCGGCGGTCCCGAGGGAGGAGAGGGAGACATGAGACAACGGGAACGACTGGGGGTCACAACGGCACTCGTGGCCGTCACGACCGGAATGGTGCTGGTGGCCTGCACCAAGCAGGTGCCGGGCGACGCCCAGGCCAACCAGACCGACCTCGCCTCCTACACCTCCGAGGTGGCCGCTTCCTCGGCGGCACGGGTGAAAAAGGCCAACGACACGGCCTGCGACGGACTGCGCGCGGCCAACAAGAGCTCGGTGACCGCGTTCAACGCCTACATCGACGCCAGCAACACCAGGGCGCCCGACACCGACACCAAGGCCAACGACGCGGTCGCCACGCTGCGCAACAACGCCAAGGACCTCGGCCGCAAGATCACCAACGATGTGATCGCGGACCTGGCCGAGCCGTTGCGTTCCTACCGCGACAACACCAACACCCTCGCCGACACCCTCGAACGCCGCGCCCCCACCGACGAACTCAACGGTGTGATCGACACGTTCAACGCGGCCAAGGACACCGCGATCGAGGTCTGCAAGCCCTACCAAAACTGAGCCCCGTAACAAGAACGTGATCGTTCACGATTCCCTTCCGGAATGTCTTTCTGGAGGGTTGAGTGCACGGCTATCTGAAATATGTTGTAGCAGCAGCGATTACCACGCTGACGCTCACCTCGGGAGCGCTGCTGCCCGCCACGGCGCAGGCCGACCCGGTCACCGCGAAGCAGTGTGAGGTCAGCTCGGGCCGCACACCGCAGACCGCGACGCCCGCCGAGGCCGCCCTCGACCCGGAGCGCGCCGCCGCCGCCATGAACCTGGCGATCGACACCACCCGCTTCAACATCCAGCTCTACCGCAACAACTGCCTGGTGGCCGGCGGCCCGCGCAATGCCGAATCCGGTGGGGTGCCCTGGAATCTGTGGAGCGGGACAAAGAGCGTGGTCGCGCTGGTCGCGGGACTGGCCGTGGACGAGGGCCGACTGCTCATCGACGAGCCGATCGACCGCTATCTGCCCGCCGGTCTCGGCGACGAGGCACACCGGGCGATCACCGTGCGCAACCTGCTCACCGAGTCCTCCGGGATGGAGGTCGCCGTCGCCGCCGAGGGCGCGACCGGGCTGGCCGCGCTGGATCCGAATGTCGTCGCCCAGGCGCTGGCGATGCCGATCGAGCGCCCGCAGGGCACCATGTTCCGCTACAGCCAGCGCGCGGTCGACCTGCTCGTCTATGTGATCCAGCAGGCCGTCGGCGAGGACTTCCAGACCTTCGCGCAGCGAAAGCTGTTCGACCCGTTGGGTATCGCGCGCAGCGACTACTTCTGGGCCCGCGACCGCGCCGGGAACACCTACGGTCACGCGCATCTGATCCTGCCGCCGGACGATTTCGCGAAACTCGGTCTGCTGGTGGGCAATCGGGGACGCTGGAACGACCTGCAGGTGATCTCCGACGACTACATGCGCGCGGCGCTGTCCCCGTCTGCGAGCATGCCCTGCTACGGCTTCCTCTTCGTGATCAACGGCGCACCGTGCCGCCTCGAGTTCCCCGGTCTGCCCGACGACGCGGTGAAGATGTCGGGCATGCTGCGCAACGACAGCTACATCGTCCCGAGCCTGGGATTGATGCTCAACTGGACCGGTGTCGCGACGCCGGGCGCCTCGTCGACCTACACCCACAATGTGATGCGCACGCTGGTCTCGGCCTTCGTCGACAAGCAGCTGCCCGATCCCGGCCCGTACCAGGAGCGCCCGGACGTGAGCGTCACCGATCCGATGATCGCCCGCCCCGACGCCTTGTTCGGCACCCTCGGCATCGGCCCGTACGCCTACCCCGGCTGTAGTTTCGTCGACTGCCTCGGCGAGACGCCGAAGCCGCCGTTCTCCGACTGGCCGCCCGGCTGCGTCGTGCTCGGCTGCGTCGGCAGCAACCCCGCCACACCCGGTATCCGCTGAAAGGTGATGTGGCGGCGCCGGAGCCGCCGGCGCGCGAGGCTTTCGTCGTTTGCCGAGGTCGCGTATTCTCGAACCACCGGACAGGACCAGTAGGGACCGGTGCACCGCTCGCGAGTAAGGAGCCGCCCTCATGCCCGCACCGCTGCGCGACAGCGCAGTGCCCAAACACGAACAGCTGCGCGCGATTTTGTTGCAGAAATGCACGCGCGAGCTGCAGCCGGGCGACCTGATGACCAGCGAACGCAATCTCATGCAGGATTACGGCGTCAGCCGGATCACCGTACGCGAGGCGATCGGCCAACTGGTCAACGAGGGCTATCTGGTGCGGGTGCGCGGCAAGGGCACCTTCGTCGCGCACCGGCCGGTGCCCGCTCGCCCGCACCGGGCCACCCGGAGCCGCCCGTTTCCCCCGC
>NZ_JBHXMY010000186.1:2473-3435 GCF_042720195.1 Nocardia sp. NPDC058497
GGTGCAGTCACGACTGCACCTGGCCTCGTTCACCGAGGAGATGCGCGCGCTCGGGCATCAGCCCACCACCCTGGTGCTGGTCGCCGAGGAAGCGGTGCCACCGGAGGCCACCGCCCGCGCGCTGCGGATACCCCTGGACGCGCGCGCCTATCACGTGCGCAGGCTGCGGCTGGCCGACGAGGAGCCGGTCAGCGTCGACGACGCCTGGTTCAATCCCGAACTGCTACCCGGCCTGATCTCGCACGATCTCACCGGCTCGATCTACCGGACCACCGCCGACCGCTACGGCCGACCCATCGAGCGGGCCGTGCAGACCGTCGACGCCCAGGCCGCCGAGTCCGGCGTCGCGCTGCTGCTCGGCGTCAAGAAGGGCGCTCCCGTCCTGCATTTCGACCGGGTGTCGTTCAGCGCCGAGGTGCCGATCGAGCACACCCAGAGCTGGTACCGCGCCGACCGCTATCGCGTGCAGATGGAAGTCGGCCGGCCATCGCAGGTATGAAACTGTCATATTTCAGATACTGTATGAGCGCTATCACAGCGAAGCGCTCGGAGGTATCACCCCATGTCCATCCGTAAGTCCACCACCCGGGCAGGCCTGCTGGCCGTGCTCGCCGCGGGCGCCGTACTCGGCACCGGCGGCACCGCCACCGCCGTCGGCGGTATCGATTGGGACCTACTCCCCTCCGGTTCGGTCGAGATCGGCCCGCCCACCGGCAGCTCACTGGGCTCGGTCGACGCCGACTTCGGTAGCGGCACCGGCTCCTTCGATGCCGACCTCGGCTCCAGCGGCCCGCCGCCGCCGTCGACCGGTTCGGCCGTCCTGCCCGGAATCCCCGGCTCGGCAGGCTGATTCACGCCGCGGGGGGGGGCCGGCCGCGCGGGCGCCGGCCGGGCCGCCGGGGGGGGGGGTATTTAAAATATCGTCGCCCCCCGAACCGTCTAACTCTGCTTGTGCGGGGTTG
>NZ_JBHXMY010000186.1:3445-10195 GCF_042720195.1 Nocardia sp. NPDC058497
CCGCGCCCCGCGCCGGTCGGGGCCCGCGCCCCCCCCCCCGCCGGCGGGCGAGCCTAACCCCCCCGGGGGCGCCCCCCCCCCGGGGGGCCCCCCCCAGGCCCCGCGGCTCGGCCCTGACCGGTGGGACGACGAGTCCGGCCACGTTCACCCGGGGCGGCGGGCTCAGATGATCGTGCCCACGTCGGTGCGGACCAGGTTGTCCAGTGCGCGCTCGGCGACGGCGGCGATGGTCATCGACGGGTTGCAGGCCGCGGTGTTGCCCGGCATGAGGGCGCCGTCGAGGACGTAGAGGCCGCGCTGGCCGAGGACGCGGCCGTCGAGGTCGCACACCGCGCCCATATTGGCGCCGCCCAGCGGGTGCCAGGTGGAGGGGAACAGGGCATTGGTGTCGACGAGGGTGCTGTCGGGGCCCGCGATGCGCGCCACCGTGGGGCCGATGTGGTTGTCCTGGATCGCGCGGTCACCGTCGCCGGGCCAGCGCAGCGTCGCGGTGTCACTGCCTGCCTCGTAGACGAATTCGCCGCGCCCGGTGCTGACGCCGTAGCCGACGAGCATGGTGGCGCCCGGGTCGACCGGCAGCGACGGAATCGATGCCTGGATGACGGTGAACGCGGCGTGCGGGTCGTCCCAGTTCTTGCTGCCGTAGACCACCGGTCCGCCCTGCGCGGCACCGAATCCGGCGGAGGGGTTGCGCCACACATAGATTCGGTCGGCGTTCGTGCCCCAGCCCCGGCCGAGCTCCTCGGGCAGGTCCGGGATCTGCCCCGTGGCACCAGCCCGCACCAGCATCCGGGTGGTGTTGAGACTGCCCGCGGCCATGACCACCGCGCCGGTGGTGATCACCTTGTTCTCCAGCACATTTCCCGCGGTGTCGACCCGATCGACGCGCACCACCCAGCGGCCGTCGGCGGCGCGTTCGATGTCGGTCACCTCGTGCAGGGTCTGCACCTCGACCAGCCCGGTCGCCTCGGCGGCCGCGATGTAGGTGACGTCGACGGAGTGCTTACCGCCGTTGTTCACGCCCAGCGCGCCGTCACCGTTGGTATAGGACGGCGTCATCTCCCCGCGCAGCTCGGCGAGGGCGTAGTTCCAGTCGATCGGCATCGGGATCGTCGACAGCGGCAGCCCGGCACTACGCACCCGCTCGGCGAAAATTCTTGCCGCGGCGTAGTTCTCGTGGCCGATGAGCTCGTCCGGCGCGGTGGCGAGCCCAAGCATGCGCGCCACCCGCGGGTAGTGGATCCGGTCCATCCGTTCCCAGTCCAGCTCCGCCGGAAAGTGCGTCTCGAACACCTCGCGCGACGGCTGCAACGACATGCCCTGATAGATCAGCGAGCCGCCGCCGAGGCCCGCGGCACACAGCGCGGTCATGCCCGCGCCCGGAATCGCTTCCACCAGACCGGCATACGGCTCGAACACGAGCGGCCGACCGAACACCACCGGATCGGAGCGGTACCAGAGCATGCGCTTGTCGGGGCGGGTGGCCAGCGGGAAGGTCTGTGCGTTCGGGCCGGTCGGCCAGCGCCTGCCGCGCTCCAGCAGCAGGACCGGAACGCCCGCTTCGGCCAGACGCAGCGCGGTGACGCCGCCACCGAACCCGGAGCCGATCACCACCACCCTGCGGTCTTCGCTGGTGAGCGGGATACCGCCGGTGCGGGCCGCGATGCCCCGCGCCGATGCGGTGTGCGACGCGGCCAGGGTCAGGCCGGCGGCGGCCGCGCCGGAGAGCAGGGCGCGACGGGTGATCTTCGACATTCGGCAAACCTTCATCAGAGGTACTGGTAACCGTGTTACCGGTCGGCGACGTTACCATTCACCCGTGACCAGGGGAACGGATTCCGACGCGTCCGCGAAGATCATCGCGGTGGTGCTGGACCTGCTGACCACCGACGGTTATGACGCCGTACAGCTGCGCACCGTCGCCGCGCGGGCCCACGTCTCGCTGGCCAAGATCTACCGGCTCTTCCACACCAGGGACGAGCTGATCATCGCCGCGCTCGCGCAGTGGATGGAAACCAACGCCTATGCGGAGATAACCCCACCCGAACCCGGCGAATCCGTCCGCGACAGCCTGACGCGTCTGCTGCGCACCATTTTCGAGCCGTGGGAGCGCAATCCCAAGATGCTCGAGGCCTACCACCACGCCCGCACCGGCCCCGGCGGCGAACGCCTCGACAGCCAGGGCCTGATCGCGGTGCTCCCGGCCGTCGAGCTGTTCCTGCGCGACCTCGACCCCGGCTACCTCGAGGATCTCGGCCTGATCCTGGGCAATATGGCACTGGCCCTGATCGGCCGTTTCGCCGCGGGCACCCTGCCGATCACCGAGATCCTGGCGACGATGGAACGCACGGTCTACCGGTTGACCGCCGACAACGAGGCGGCATCCCGGCGCGGCGCGACGACACGCTGACCGCACCGGGGCGATTTCCGCAGATCCGTTCCCGCGCAAGCGATACCTGTTTCCGATCGGCATAACGGGGCATACGCCCGATGTGGCGGACCATCCGGCACATCCCGACGTGGATCCCCTACCGAACAGGTGAGCCCCATGATTATCCTCGGCGCAATTCTCCTCATCCTCGGACTCGTCCTCGGAATCTCGCTGCTGACCACCATCGGCGTGATCCTGCTGGTCATCGGCGTAGTACTCGCCCTGGTCGGCGGCATGGGCCGTCCGATCGGCGGCCGGCGCCACTGGTACTGATCCCCGGCCGCACTCCCTCAGGAGACATCATGTATCTGTCCCGCATCATTCCGATTCTGGTGCTGGTGTGGCTGGTGATCGGTGTTATCGCCGCAGGTCAGCGCGGCTATCTCACCGATCGTGAGCAGAACTGCGCGACGCTGGGCACCATCGCGGTGACGGTGATCGCCGGTCCGTTGAACTACATGGGGGTCAACCCCAAGGTCAGCGACTGCAAGCTGCCCGAACCCAGCCAGTAGTCCGTGGCGGCCAGCTCCGGCGCGGCCATTGCCTGCCGCTGTCGGACAGGCCGGCCGGGTCGGTGCTACGCCAGTCGCCGCCCGGCCGCCATCCGATCGAGGCTCTCACGACTTCTGCGTGCGCGCCCTGATCAAATCCGCCAGCCGGTCCAGCGATTCCTGGTTGCGCGCGGCGAAGACGAGGTCCTGGGCCAGTCCGGGGATCAGCTGCGCCGGACCGCCGGAAGCCCGCTCGGTCATCCGGATGGTGGTGTGGCCCGGTTCCTCCTCGGTCAGCGTCAGCCGGATCCACGCCGACCCCACCGACCACAGCCGCGCCTCCAGCTCCAGCCGATGCGGCGGATCGACGGCCCGCACCACCGTGGTGTCGCTGATCAACATCGGCCACAGCCCGAACCGGTAGTGGATGCGGCTGCCGACGGCGGGCCAGTCCGGGTCGACCCGGCCGATATGCGAGGCACCGACCACCCAGCTCGCGTACAGCCAGCCGTCGGACAGAGTCGCGAAGGCCGCGCTGCGGTCGACCGGCACCGTGACTTCGGCAGTCAGCATGTCTGATTTCCTCGTCCGTCGCGGGAGTCGGGCCACTCCAGCGTAATTGGCGCGCGAGCCCGCCGCGCGCCGAGTTCCGCCGAGGTGAGACGGCACGGCACGCCGGACCCGCGAAGATGCGGGAAAATTGCTGTACACCGTTTGGACGTGGGATCGTTCCCCTATGTCCACCGAAGAAACGCGGCTCGGCGACCCGCCGGGCCCGGCCGACGAGGCTGCCGAACGCACCCTGTTCGGTCATCCGATCGGTTTGACCAACCTGTTCGGCGTCGAGCTGTGGGAGCGTTTCTCCTTCTACGGCATGCTCACGATCCTGGGCTACTACCTCTACTACTCCACCACCGAGGGCGGGCTCGGCCTCGACCAGAGCACGGCGCTGGGCATCGTCGGCGCGTACGGCGGCCTGGTCTACCTGTCCACCGTGCTCGGCGGCTGGATTGCCGACCGGGTGCTGGGCATGGAACGCACCGTCTTCTACGGCGGTGTCGTGGTGATGGCGGGCCATATCGCGCTGGCGCTGCTGCCCGGGCTGACCGGTGTCGGTGTCGGTCTGGTGCTCGTCGCGCTCGGCAGCGGCGCGCTGAAGGCGAACGCGTCGTCGTTGCTCGGCACGCTGTACGCGCCCTCGGACGCGCGCGTCGACGGTGGCTTCACGCTGTTCTATCTCGGCATCAATATCGGCGCGTTCACCGGCCCGCTGCTCACCGGTCTGCTGCAGCGCGAGTGGGGCTTCCACGCGGGCTTCGGAGCCGCCGCGGTCGGTATGGCGCTCGGCCTGACCCAGTACGTGATCTTCCGGCGCAACCTGGGCACCCACGGCCGCGACGTGCCCAACCCGGTCACCCGCCGTGACCTGACCCCGGTGCTGATCGGTGTCGCCGTCGCCGCGCTCGTGGTGGCGGTGGCCGTGGCGGCCGGGCTGATCACGCTCGACAATCTCTCCGACGTCACCACCGGCGTCATCGTGCTGGCCTCGATCGCCTACTTCGCGGTGCTGCTCACCAGCGCCAAGGTGACCCCGGTCGAGCGCACCAGGGTGCTCGCCTTCATCCCGCTGTTCATCGCCAACGCGGTGTTCTGGTCGCTGTTCCAGCAGATGTTCACCATGCTCGCGGTGTACT
This sequence comes from Nocardia sp. NPDC058497, assembly GCF_042720195.1. NCBI lineage: Bacteria > Bacillati > Actinomycetota > Actinomycetes > Mycobacteriales > Nocardiaceae > Nocardia > Nocardia sp. NPDC058497. Next base: position 8,062 of record NZ_JBHXMY010000186.1, read on the forward strand.
CCGACGAGCGCGTCGACTGGCGGATCTTCGGCTGGGAAGCGCCGGCGAGCTGGATCGGCTCGGTCGAGCCGGTGTGGATCATCGCGCTCTCGCCGCTGTTCGCGCTGATGTGGACCAAGCTCGGCAACCGGGCGCCGAGCACCCCGATCAAGTTCGCGCTCGGCGTCATCGGCATGGGCATCGCGTTCTGGCTGTTCGCGCTGCTGAGCGGATTCGAGAGCAAGACCGTCCCGGTACTCGCGGTGTTCGCCATCCTCGGCGGCTTCGCCATCTCCGAACTGCTGCTCTCGCCGATCGGTCTCGCGGTGACCACCCATCTCGCGCCCGCCGCGTTCCGCTCCCAGATGATGGCCCTGTACTTCTTCTCGGTCGGTATCGGCACCTCGATGGCAGGGACTCTGGCCCGCTTCTACAGCCCCGACAGCGAGACCGCCTACTTCGGGATCAGCGGCGCCGCCGCCATCGCGGCAGGCCTCGTCGTGGTCGCGTGCGCCCCCTGGATCAAGCGCCACATGCAGGGCGTGCACTGACCTGCCTCCGGGTACTCCCCGAAGACGTTCGCACAGAAGGAGAAAGACCGTGCCGACACCGGAAGCCACACCAGAGGCAGGCCGAACACCCGGCCGCAGCAGCGGATTGTTCCGCACCAAATCGGTCGAGCAATCGATCCTCGACACCGACGACCCGGATTCCAAACTCCGCAAAGACCTGACGGCGTGGGATCTCACGATCTTCGGTGTCGCCGTGGTCGTCGGCGCCGGTATCTTCACGCTCACCGCGCGCACCGCGGGCAACGTGGCCGGCCCGTCGGTGTCGCTGGCTTTCGTATTCGCCGCGATCGCGTGTGGTCTCACCGCGTTCTGCTACGCCGAATTCGCCTCGACGGTGCCGGTCGCCGGTAGCGCCTACACCTATTCCTATGCCACGTTCGGTGAATTGGTCGCCTGGATCATCGGCTGGGACCTCATTCTCGAATTCGCGCTCGCCGCGGCGGTGGTCGCCAAGGGCTGGTCGCAGTATCTGGGCACGGTCTTCGGATTCGAGTCCGCCACCATGCAACTCGGCTCGGTCACCTTCGACTGGGGCGCGGTCACGTTGATCGCGGTGCTCGGCGTGCTGCTGGCCATCGGCACCAAGGTGTCCTCGCGGGTGTCGGCGATCGCGGTCGCGATCAAGCTCGGCGTCATCGCGCTGGTGCTCGTCCTCGGCCTCACCTATTTCAAGGCGTCCAACCTGAGCCCCTACATCCCGCCGTCGCAGCCGGCCGAGAACGGCGCGAGCGGCCTGCACCAGTCGCTGTTCTCGTTCCTCACCGGCGCGGGCGACAGCAACTTCGGCTGGTACGGCCTGCTCGCCGCGGCCAGCCTGGTGTTCTTCGCGTTCATCGGTTTCGACGTCGTCGCCACCGCCGCCGAGGAGACCAAGAACCCGCAGAAGGCGGTGCCGCGCGGCATCCTCGGTTCGCTGCTCATCGTGACCGTGCTCTATGTCGCGGTGACGCTGGTGCTCACCGGCATGGTGCCCTACACCGATCTGGCCGGTGAGAACGCCACGCTGGCAACGGCCTTCGCGATCCACGGTGTCGACTGGGCCAAGAACGTCATCTCCATCGGCGCGCTGGCCGGCCTGACCACCGTGGTGATGGTGCTGTTCCTCGGCCAGACCCGCGTGCTGTTCGCGATGGCGCGCGACGGGCTGCTGCCGCGCTGGCTGGCCCACACCGGTACGCGAGGCACCCCGGTTCGCCTGACTGTCATCGTCGGCGTCGTCTGCTGCGTGCTGGCCGGCTTCGTCGACTTCGGCACCCTGGAAGAAATGGTGAACATCGGCACGCTGTTCGCCTTCGTTCTGGTCTCGGTCGGCGTCATCATCCTGCGCCGCACCCGCCCCGACCTCCCCCGCGGCTTCCGCGTCCCCCTGGTCCCCCTCGTCCCCATCCTGGCCGTCCTGTCCTGCCTGTGGCTGATGGTCAACCTCTCGGTGGACACCTGGATCCGCTTCATCGTCTGGATGGCCCTCGGCTTCGTCATCTACTTCGCCTACAGCCGCCGCCACTCCATCCTCGGCAAGAAGTCGCTGACAACCGACTGACCGGCAGTGTCGGCGATAAGGTCGGACCGGCGCGGTCATCGGC